>JAVWJF010000144.1:0-6397 GCA_036639195.1 Longicatena sp. | reverse complement strand
ATTTGTTTGATGCAAAAACGATGATATCGATAAACGTAATGCGTGTAGTGTTAGCGTCTTTGTTAAGGGGCGTTATCTTTGGCACTGGGTTTTGGTTATCGTTATGTGGAGTGATGCTGAGCTCTCTTGCTTGTATCATCGCAAAGAAGAAGAGCCCTATGAGCATGTTTGGCGTAAGTGTTGCTGGAAGTGTGTTTCATAGTGTTGGGCAGGTAATTGCCGTTACCTTTATCTACCAACAATTCTTTATGCAGGCAGTATTACCAATCTTAACATTGCTTTCGATACCCACAGGCTTGTTTGTGGCGCTCATGGCACAACAAGTACTAAAAAGAATCCATAAAATAGGAAAGGAGGAATTATAATGGAAACATTTGTATATAGACCAAAAGGAGTTTGTTCACAGGAAATGCGCTTTGAAATTGAAAACGATGTTATTCGTAATGTAGTTATCGTTGGAGGTTGTGCAGGGAATTTGCTGGGAATATCAAGAATGTTAAAAGACAAGAAAATAAGTGAAGTCATAGAGGTATTTCAAGGGGTGCGCTGTGGAGCAAAGCCTACATCATGCCCAGATCAGATTTCTCAAGCACTCGCAAGTTATGCTCAAGAACATCGAAAATAGGGATTGATGAAATACGTTGAACGATAGGCACTCATTGCCTATTTTTTTGTAGAAAGGGGAATCATGGAAAAGATTAAGTTTATTTGGCGGTATGCCAAACCACATAGAAAACAGTTTTCGCTCATCTTTTTAGATGTGTTGATGTATGCACTGTTCATGTTATTGGGACCATTGATTATATCGTATATTGTAGATAATGTAATTGCTGGTGTTTCATTTGAAAATGCTATATTAAACGATATAGCGAATCAGCTAGGGGGTATATCTTGGCTACAAGATAATTTATGGGTAGGAAGTTTACTCATTGTGATTGTGTATTTATGTACTGCATTCGCAATCCATAAACGAAGTGTTCATACAGGAAATGTAAGTGAAACATTCGCAAGAAATGTACGAGATGAAATGTATGATCACTTACAGAAATTACCATTCTCTTATCATAAGATGAAAGATAGTGGAGATTTGATTCAAAGAAGTACTTCGGATATTGAAACAATCCGTAGATTTATTGCGTCTCAATTATCCGAGATGATGTTTGCGATTATCAATGCATCTTTAGCGGCAGCTATATTGTTTAGCCGTAATGTAAAATTGACATTGATTTCGATTTCGTTAATTCCAATATTGTTGTTGGTATCGTTTATCTTTTTTAAGAAAGCTAAGAAAATCTTTTTAGAGTGTGATCTTGCGGAAAGTAAAATGACCACAGTATTACAAGAAGATTTGAATGCCATGCGTGTAGTAAAAGCATTTCATCAAGAAAAAGTAGAAATTGAAAAGTTTGAAGAAAGCAATGAAGAATATCGTGGGAAATTGTATGAATTGATGCATGCGTTAGCTTTGTTCTGGAGTTGTTCAGATTTGATTGGACAATTGCAGATTTTGTTAATGGTAGTATTTGGTATTATCATGGCAATGAACAATGAACTTACCCTAGGAACATTTTTAATTTTCTTAATGTATGAATCTACCATTGTTTGGCCAATGCGTCAACTTGGAAGAATTCTAGCAGATATGGGAAAGGTCAGTGTATCCATCACCCGTATAGAAGAAGTCTTACATGAAGAAATGGAAGACTTAGAGGGTGGTGTACGTCCAAATATTAAAGGAAATATTGTGTTTCAAAATGTATGTTTTCATTATGAAGATGATGAACAACATACTTTAAAAGATGTAAGCTTTGAGGTACCAGCACATAGTAAGGTTGCGATTATGGGACCAACGGGTTCTGGGAAATCCTCGCTCGTGCATTTGTTGAGTGGTATTTATGATTATGATCAAGGTTCTATTACGATTGATGGCGTAGAATTAAAAGAAATTGCGAAATCTTGGTTAAGAGAACATGTGCAAATTGTTTTACAAGAACCATTCTTGTTTTCAAAAACGATTTATGAAAACATAGAATTAGCGAATCGTGATGCAAAACGAGAAGATGTTATGTCCATTGCACGCTTAGCGAGCATACATAAAGATATTGAAGCTTTTGATAGTGGCTATGACACTATGGTAGGTGAAAAAGGAGTTACTTTATCAGGTGGACAAAAGCAACGTGTTGCGATTGCGCGTACGTTGTTGTCAAAAAGTCCGATTATCATCTTTGATGATTCCTTAAGTGCATTGGATACAAAGACGGATGCGATGATTCAAGATGCGTTGAATTCCTTAGAGGATCCAATGACGATGTTTATGATTACGCATCGTGTGAACAGTGCACAATCTGCAGATTTGATATTGGTATTGGATCAAGGAAAACTTGTGCAAAAGGGAAGTCATGAAGAGTTGTTAAAAGAAGATGGCATCTATCGCAGAATTTATGAATTACAGAATGCGGGAGGTGATGATTATGAGTAATCCAAATATGAAAGAACAAGAGTTCGTCAGCGATGTATTTGATCGTGGTACTTGGAGTCGTATATTTAAGATTTTATGGGAACATAAAAATTATTTAATACCTTTGTTGTTGTTTAATGTACTGTTGGCAGTTACCGATATTGTTATGCCAATGTTACAACGATATGCAATCGATGTTTATATCGTAGATAAAGGAAATGCAGATTCACTTCCTTATTTCATTGGGTTTTATTTGTTTATGATTGTTTCACAATGTATTATTTTCTATGTATTCTTTCGTCTGGCTGCACGTATTGAGAGTGCCTTTGGAAAGAATCTACGTAAAAAATGCTTTCATAAAATACAAGAACTTACGTTCTCTTATTTTGATCGTACTGCAAATGGATGGTTGATGGCACGTGTTACTTCAGATACCGCTAGAATTGCCGAGATTCTAGCATGGTCATTGGCGGATGCGGTATGGGGTATTTTAGTCATCATTGGAATTTGTATTGTAATGTTGATTGTCAATTGGCAAATGGCAATTGCAGTCCTTGTTATTGTGCCTATCTTATGGTTTGTATCAATGTATTTTCAAAGAAAAATACTAAAAGCACAACGTAAGACAAGAAAAGAAAATTCTAAGATTACAGCCTCAATTGCAGAAGGTATCAATGGAGCGAAAACAACGAAAACATTAGGTATAGAAAAAGAGAACTTTGAAGAATTCCAGGAAAAGACGAGCAATATGTATCAGTATAGTATGCGTGGAATTCGTATCAACGCAATCTTTCAACCAATCGTTTACTTCATGAGTGGGGTTGTAATTGCTTTGTTGTTAGTGGTCGGAGGACAACAAGTGGTACTTAAAACCATTCAATTTGGTACCCTTGTAATGTTTGTAAACTATGCAACATTATTTTTTGAACCATTGAAACAAATTGCACGTATTTTAACAGAAATCCAGATGGCACAAGCAAGTGCAGAACGTGTGGTATCACTGTTAGAAGAAGAGGTAGAAATACAAGATCGTGAAGATGTTATTGAAAAATATGGTTCACTTCTACATGAGAAAAAAGAAGCCTATGAACCACTTTACGGGGATGTTGATTTTGAACATGTGAAGTTTCGATACAATGAAAAAGAAACTGTGTTACATGACTTTAACTTACATGTGAAACAGGGACAAATGATTGCCTTGGTCGGTGAAACGGGCTCTGGTAAAAGTACGATTGTAAATCTGTTATGTCGCTTTTATGAACCAAGTGAAGGTGCCATCTTAATGGATGGAAGTGACATTCGTAATCGTAGTGTTGGTTGGCTTCATTCTAAAATAGGATATGTTTTACAAACACCGAATTTATTCAGCGGAACTATACGAGATAATATCCGTTATGGAAGACCTGAAGCAAGTGATGAAGAAGTAATCGAGGTTGCGAAATTGATACAAGCTCATGATTTTATCGAACGTTTAGAAAAAGGTTATGACAGTGAAGTTGGAGAAGGTGGAGATCGTTTATCCACGGGTCAAAAGCAGTTGATTTCCTTTGCTCGAGCGATTTTATCAAATCCAAGCATAGTCATATTAGATGAGGCAACAAGTTCCATTGATACAGAAAGCGAAAAGGCAATTCAATTTGCGATATCCAAACTATTGGATGGACGAACAAGTTTTGTAGTTGCCCATCGTCTAAGTACCATTGTAGAAGCAGATAGCATTGTTGTCTTACAACACGGCCGTATTACAGAACAGGGAACACATGATGAATTGATGAAGATGAAAGGCTATTATTATGAACTCTTTACTTCACAATATCTAGAAGAAAAACAAAAACATTCATTTTACAATTAAGCAGGGATAAATCCTTGCTTTTTCTATGTCAAATTTCTAAAAATATGGTACACTTTAAGTAACGAAAAGGAAGTGTCAATATGCAGAAAATCGCAAAGTTTTCAAAAGTATCCTATCATCAATTCGAAGCAGATTGGAAAGATAGTTTTCCAGAGAGTACAAGTGTACAAATTCAAAACATATATGATGAAATCAAACTACCAAGACGTGCTACAACAGGCTCTGCTGGGTATGATTTTTTTACACCCGTACAGTTTATTTTGCCACCAAAACAAAGCATTAAAATTCCAACAGGCATTCGGGTAAACATACAAGAAGGATGGGTGTTAACCATTCACCCAAGAAGTTCATTGGGGTTTAAGTACCGTTTACAAATTGATAATACCACTGGGATTATCGATAGTGACTATTATCATTCAGATAATCAAGGACATATGTTTGTAAAACTAACCAATGACTCTAATCAGGGGAAAAGCGTACAGTTATTACAAGGGGAAGCCATGGTACAGGGGATTTTCTTACCTTTTGGAATCGTGGAGGATGATGATGTAAGTGATGTGCGAAATGGTGGTTTTGGAAGTACCAATAAACCATAAGAAAGGGGATTACAAAAATCATGAAGAAATGTGAAGTATGTGGTAAAAGAGCAGAGGGGTTAGGCACATATCCGGTGGAGTTTCAAGGCGTCATCTTATGCGCGAATTGTTATGAAGGTTTAAAGGCATTTGAAAATGGACGTAAGTTTGCTAGTTTTGAAGAAGTGAGAAATAAGAAAAGTTTAGCTCATGATGAAATGATACAAAAAGGATTTCCACCACATGTAATCGAAGCTGTAGATACATGGTTTCAACAATATATAAGAAAAGCAGAAGCAGTAAAAAAAGTAAAAGCTATGGAACAAAACTTGGATGAGTTTATGATGACAACTGGGCATACTTTTGAAGGCTATAGAATTATAAAATATTATGGTGTAATTAGTGGGGAGAGTGTTTTAGGTACTGGGTTTTTAAGTAGTTGGGATGCCTCTTGGTCGGATACCTTTGGCGTAGAATCTGAAGCATTTATCAATAAATTAAAAGAGGCAAGGTATGCCGCAAAAAAACGGGCTGTCTTAGCTGCCTTGGGTGTTGGTGGTAATGCCATCATCGGAGTGGATATGGAATATACGATGTTTTCAGGTAATTTAATCGGTGCGATTTATAATGGAACAAGTGTAACAATAGAAAAAATTGAAGAATAATTTAGATACCTTATGTCGCTTCTATGCAATGTAAGGTATTGTTTATTTTTTAGTACTTGACAATGCAAAGTACTGGATGTATTATAGTAGTGGAGGTGGTGCTGATGAATACTCAATTTAAAAAGGGTGTATTGGAACTCATCGTGCTCCTAAGTGTCTATAAAAAAGATATGTATGGGTATGAACTAGTATCTGAGGTAAGTAAAGTTATCGATGTCAATGAAGGTACGATTTATCCTTTATTGAAACGCTTAACGAATGAACATTACTTTGATACGTATCTGATTGAATCAACAGAAGGACCGCCTAGAAAATACTATAAGATTACAAGTATGGGAAAAGAGCGGACAAAAGAGCTGTTAAAAGAATGGAATGCATTCCATAAACAGGTGAATACTTTTATTAAGGAGAGTGAAATACATGAATAAAGAGGAATTTTTGAGTACATTGGATAGAAAACTTCAACTCATTAATGAGTCAGAGCGTAGAGATATTATTGATGAATATCGTACGCATATTGAAATGAAGGTACAGGATGGAAAAAGTGAAGAAGAAGCGATTGAGGATTTTGGAAATATCGATGAATTGGTAGATGAAATATTGGATGCATATAAAATCAATACATCTAGAGCAAATCAAAGTTTTGATCGTAAATTCAATAGTTTTATGGATAATTTATATGATGGGTTTAAACGTTTTATTGGTTCCTTTACTTCTTTGGAAGTAGATGATGTTGTGCGATTGATTTTTGAAATTTTGGTAATTTTAATTATCTTATCCGTGTTGCATCTTCCATTTAGCTTTGTAGGAAGCTTGGGTGGTTCTTTACTAAGAAACATCATACCGTTGG
>JAVWJF010000143.1:0-6427 GCA_036639195.1 Longicatena sp. | reverse complement strand
CTAACCATTTCGCATCACTATACACATGAACATCAATATCATCAATTTCCATTCGAATCTTTTTATAAATAAACGTCTTGGAATGTTTACGAATGACTTTATTGACACTTTCTTGTAAGGAGATATCTTTGATAATATAATCTTTTTCTGGATTCGTACTTCTTGCGTAATAAAGAGCTTGATCGACAAAATCCTCGATTTTATTGATCTCTTCCACAAGGCTTTCACTTGCTGGTCCTGGATTGTTTTGTATTACCAACTGCGCTGCCGCAAGTGGTGTTTTTACTTCATGTACCCACATCTCAATATAATCTTTATAATCATTTTGACTAAGACGATAGGTATTCACATGCTCTGCCATTGATTTATCAACAGTTCTTAACGTATCATGTAATATTTTCCCATCCATAAATAAAGGTTCTTCTATCACTTCCGTTAAAAGATATTTCTTATCCAACCCTTCAAGAATACTTTCCAACTTTGTATAAAAGGATTTTCTTCTTCCAAATTCCACAAACATATTACAAAAGAAGGTAATCCAAATAAGTATTTCAATAATGATAATGACTTGGAAATTTGTCCTAACTGCATATAGAAACATAAAGATAACGGTACTTGTAAATAAGGTAAAGAGAACATAATAAAACTTCTCACGTAAGAAATCTCTAGTCCTCATATATGATATAACCCAATCCTCGTTTTGTCGCAATCAGATCATCTAACTGTAGATATTCCAACTTCTTACGCAAACGATTGATGTTTACTGTTAAGGTATTATCATCCACAAACAGATCACAATCCCACATATGTTGCATCAACTCATTACGAGATACGATTTTGTTCTTATTCTCAAACAAACAATGCATAATACGAAGTTCATTCTTTGTCAAATCCGCAAGTTTATCTCGATAGGATAAGGTACTCTTAGAAATATCCAATTGTATATCATGGATACTTAAAACATTTCCACTAGAATGTTCATACGCTCTTTGTAAAACACGTGAAATACGTGCTAATAAAATTTGTAAATTATAAGGCTTTGTGACAAAATCATCTGCCCCTAAGTTCATACTTATCAATTCATCCATTTCAGAATCACGACTTGTGACTACAATAATAGGAAGATTACTATCTTTTCTAATTTCACGACAGATAAAATGACCGTCCACAACAGGAAGGTTCAAATCTAACAAGATTAAATCTGGTTTCTCTTCTTTTACAACGTCAAGAATATGTTCAAAATCAATAGGCGCAAGCGCTTGATACCCATTCTTTCCTAAAAAATCACTAAGTTCATTACGTATTTTATCATTATCTTCAATTACCATAATACGATACATGATATCACCACCTAGTCTTATTATAGCGTATGAAATCTTTAAAAAAAAGTTTTATCGTAGCAACTTACAAAAGTGTTAGCTAACATATACTTCTTTTTTGTAAACAAAAGGCATTCGTAAGAAAAGTAACTATAATCCCATTGACAAAGTACACTTGATGTACTACTATTAAATAAAGTACATCGAGTGTACTTTATAGATATGGATGGGAGTACAATTATGGATGATTTTATAAGAGCATCAGAGCAAATTTCTCTTTTTTGTAGAATGAATATCAATATAAAAAGAGAACTTCCCGTTCGCTCCAGTGAAATGGGAATGTTGATTTATTTGGTGAAAACAGAAGAGGAAAAAACACCAATCGGAGTAGCACGATTTTTCCGTTTTACAAAATCAATGGCAACGAATATGGTAACCTCTCTATCTGCAAGTGGCTATATTGAGAAAAAGCAATCTGAAACTGATAAACGTAGTGTTCTTCTCATTCCAACGGATAAGGCTATTCAACTTGTAGAAGATACGTATGAAGAATACTTTAAAATGATGTCTATATTGAAAGAACGAATGGGTGAAGAGAAATTTAGTGATTTGTTAGCATTATTGGAAACAGCAAATGATATTCTGTTGGAAGGAAAAGACAATGGGTAGAATTTTAGTAACTGGTGCTTCTGGGAACGTAGGTAAATACGTGGTAAAATACGCCCTTGAGAATGGGCAAGAAGTAACCGTAGCAGGGACATGTGTAGAAAGGCTTACCAAAATGTTTGGTGATAAAGTGAAGGCAGTTCATTTCGATTTTACAGATCCAACAACATTTAACAATGCTTTGGAAGATGTAGACAGGGTATTTATAATGCGTCCACCACATTTAGGTAAACCAGATGACTTAAAACCATTTATTGACGTATTAAAAAACCATGGAGGAATGAAACTAATCAGCTTTCTTTCTTTGATTGGCGTTGAAAACAACCCTGTTCCACCACACCATAAAATTGAGAAGTATATCGAGCAAGCAAAATTACCTTATTGCCATATACGTCCTAGCTTCTTTATGCAGAACATCAGTGGTATTCATGCTTTTGAGATAAAGCATTTTAACAGGATTGTTGTTCCAGTAAAAAAAGCATTAACTAGCTTCATAGACGCTGAGGATATAGGTGAAATCACTGCAAAGGTCTTAAGTGAGCCTGAGTCACACCAAAATAAAGGCTATTCAATAACAGGTTCAGAAGCAATTGATTATTGGGAAGTTGCAAAAATCTTATCTAAACAATTAGGCAGAGATATCATATATACCAATCCTAAACCATCTATTGCAAAAAAATATTGGATAGAAATAAGAGGATTGGAAAAAGAATATTGTACTGTTATGGGGATGTTGTATATGATGACACGTTTGGGAACAGCAAAAAATGTAACACCAATTTTTGAACAGGTAATGAATAAGAAACCACAGACATTTGAGCAATTTGTAAAGAAAAATATAAGTTATTGGCAGTAACGATTAAGCGGTAGATTTAAACTCTACTGCTTTTTTTAGTTAGAAAAAGAAAGCATGACTTGTATCGTCTATATGCTTTCTTATCCATTTGTATTTGCCATCGAATTATAATTCGCTACGATTGGCTTATTTGTGACAATATGTAAGTCAACTTCTAAAATCTCATATTTACGAATATGCATATGATTACTTAATAGTTCAATTCTTGCAAGTTCCTTTGTCTTAAATAACATTGGTATGGTATCATCCATAATCAAGTGATGTGAACTTCCTTCCCCAAAACGTGTATCGATTCCAGAAAACCATCGGTTGGTTTTGGTACTTCGAATAGCGTACATGATCATTCCTCCTATGTTCATGATTGCCATTCTTTTCCATCTTATGCATTAGAATTGAATTTTTGAGTGTAACACCTTACCAATAATCTGTATACGATTGGCTTGCATATCTTCTTCACTAAAAACTTTAGGTTCATACACAGGATTGGTCGCCATAAGGATTAAGGAATGTTCTTTCTTAAGCACTTTCTTAATCGTGACTTCACTTTGATCTAATAAAACCACCGCAATATCCCCATTATCCACATCTTGACAAGTCTTTACATATACCAAGTCCCCATCATTGATACGAGATCCATTCATAGAATCACCTTGTACTTTTAAATAATAGTCCCCTTGTGAAGCCTCTTTCTTTGTGACTTCTTCATATCCTAACAAATTCTCATTGGCAAATAAATCATACCCAGCTTTCACATATCCTAAAATAGGTTTCACTTGTCCATTAAGAAAAGTAAACACATCAATTCCAAATAATTCCGACAGCTTTTCTAATTTAGAATCTGGTATATTTTTCGATTCTCCAGATTCCCATCGTTTTACGGTAGACTTCGCGACACCTACGACATCTCCAATGGCTTCTAAACTCATTCCATTGATTTTGCGATAATAGGTAATTAGTTCACTAAGGTTCATAACATATCCTCCAGTACTATATGGTTAGTTTACCACAGATATGAATGTTGTCAATAATGGAACGATCACTTTTCACAAAATGGAAAATAATTCAAATGTTCCAAAAACTATTGAAATATGGAACAAAAGTATTATAATAAATCCAGAGGTGAACGACATGGGCGAACGAGTTATTTTGCATTGTGATATCAATCATTGTTATGCGCAAATTGAAGAGATGAAATTTCCACAGTTACGAGATGTACCCATGGCAGTTGGAGGACATGAAGAAGAACGGCATGGAATTATATTGGCAAAAAATGATGAAGCAAAAAAATTTCATATTACAACAGGAGAATCCTTGCGGGAAGCCTATGCGAAATGTCCACATCTTCGCATTGTTCACCCAGATTATGAAGAATACATTTATTACACAGATAGAGTGAAAGATATCTATCATGAATATAGTGATAAGGTAGAATCTTATGGATTGGATGAGGCATGGGTTGATGTAAGTGAGTCTCTTCCTTTATTTGGCTCTGGGTATGAAATCGCAAAACTTATTCAAACAAGGGTTTATCAAGAAATTGGGTTAACCATTTCCATTGGTGTTAGCTTTAATAAAATATTCGCAAAGCTAGGTTCTGATATGGATAAGCATATGGGGTTAACAGAGATCACAAAAGAAAACTATAAAGAAAAGGTTTGGGGTTTATCTGTTGGAGAACTCTTTTATGTAGGAAGAGCCACAAAGAAAAAGTTACAATATTATTCTATTGAGACAATTGGACAACTTGCCCAATTGCCACTAGGGTGGATGAAGGATCATTTCGGGAAAATGGGGGAATGGATTTGGTGGTTTGCGAATGGAGAAGATGTATCTGAAGTAGCACTCTCTAACCACAAGGAACAAGTAAAATCAGTAGGTAACGCAGTTACTTCTCCTAAGGATGTTTGTACATTTGAAGAGGCAAAGCTAGTGTATTATGTCCTGGTAGAATCCATCGCCTCACGATTGAAAGAACAGGGACTAGCAGGGAATATTATTAGTATATCTTTGCGTAGTAAGGAGCTTATTACTTTTCATAGACAAAGAAAGATAGCACAGGCAACCAACTTAGCAAATGAAATCATGCCGCATGTGATAGAACTTCTACAAGAAAATTACACCTTTCAAGTACCTCTTCGAACCATTGGGGTATCCATTAGTGGAATCGAAAAGGATAGTACTTATCGACAAATGAATTTCTTTGTGAGTGAAGAAGAACGCCATAAACAAAAATGTTTGGAAGAAACCATTGATGGAATACGTATGAAATTTGGATTCTCTAAGGCAAAACGATGTGCCATGTTGTTGGATAAAAAGCTAACGAATTTTAATCCTAAAGAAGATCACATTGTATATCCGGTTTCCTTTTTCTAGGAGGTCTTTATGAAATTATATAAACGTTATGTAAGTGTATATCAGAAGGTGGATAAAGAAGGTGGTATTACACCAATTTCTATCGTATGGGAAGATGGAAGAGAGTACGCTATTGATCGCATTATAGATGTAAAAAGAGCAGTATCAGAAGTAGGAGGATGTGGGATTTTATATCGTTGTCGTATCGCGGGGAATATTCGCAATCTATATTATGAAAGAACAAGGTGGTTTATGGAAAGTACAAAACCGTAAACTTTATTAGCGATTTAGTATATGGAGATTTTTTTTAATACGTGATATATTTAGTGTAGTTAAGGGAGGGGGAATTATAATGGTAAGGAGAAATAATGCTAGCCATTTGGTATTAAAAAATCAAATGCTAGAGAAGAAACAAGATAAAAATAAGATAGTCTTTTATATACAGATAACAGCACTTTTATTGTTGGCTGCTAGATTTTTGATATATATATATCATCTAGGTGAATTTAATTTTTTAGGAGTCAGCAATAGAATAATATCATATGACGAGACAATTGAGTTATATCAAACAATAGTTCTTGTTTTCATTTCATTGATAGCTTATGTGATTTTGTATGTATTATATTTTCCTATAAATTTAATATTCAATAAATGGAGAAATAAAAAAAGTCTAAATGTAGTAACTGCGGTATTGCTTTTTGCTATATGCTTTTTCAATAATTATTTTTATACTGAAAGTGATAGTATATTAAGAGCTTGTGTAATTACAATTGTATATATCCTAATAATATCTATTTGGATATCTGCTATGTACTTGTTTAAACTTTTTGTACAGAAAAGAAAAGGAACGATTCATAAGTACATTATTGTATCAATTCTATATAGCATGCTGTTATCTACCTTTTATACTTTTTATCTTTTGATTAATATAAAATTCGATTTTTTTGAGTTAAAAAATATAACAGGGAGTTATGATATAGTTCTGATTATCTTTTTAATTGTACCACTTATATATTTACTAATAGAATCTATAAAGATAGAAAGTTTTATTGCAGATATTAGAGAAATAAAGAAATTATGTAAATTTAGTCAAAATTCAATGAAAGCTATTATAGGAACAATACTGTCATTTTGCGTATTAGCAATTATTTCTATAGGATTTGATTACTATTTATCCAAATCTAATATTGAAAATGATAAGAATTTGGCGTATATTTCTAATATTGAACTAAAC
>JAVWJF010000142.1:0-6442 GCA_036639195.1 Longicatena sp. | reverse complement strand
AATCCATGGTTATCCAATATCATACGAGGAATTGCAGGATTTATTCGTGCGGTACCAACTATTATTTGGACGATTCTATTTGTATCTGGATTTGGATTAAGCGCTACAACAGCGATTGTTGGGATGAGTTTCCATAGTATTGCGTACTTTATTAAGTCATATTCAGAGGCGTTTGAAGAGGTGGATAAAGGAACCATTGAAGCATTGCGTGCGACTGGTTCAAGTTGGGGACAAATTGTAACAAGTGCAGTCTTACCGACATCTTTTACCAAAATCATCTCTTGGATTGCGATGCGTAGTGAAATGAACTTTGCGGCAGCGGTTATCATTGGTCCTGCTGTTGGAGTACCTGGAACGATAGGTTCTATCTTAAATCAATTTGCACGTGGTGGAAACTATGGAGGACTTGGATTATGTATCCTTGTGATTTTCCTAAGTGCACTTACCTTTGAAATCTTTTTAACAAAATATAAACAAAGAACACTGATTACCAATGCTTAGGTAGTCAGTGTTTTCTTTATCCTAAAATTGATAATTTCAAAGATTTATTTACGTACAATTTGCAAATATATAGCGTGATAGGGTTTTCATGATGGAATTTATCCAAAGCAATACAGAACATTAACTTTGTGTTAACGAAAGTCGTTGGAAAACAAGGTACACTACGTTTGTAACATAAGGAGGATCTATGAAAAGAAAAGAACGCTGTGAAATATTGATACATTGTAAAGAAAACTTTCTTGATAAATGGGCGGATAAGCTAGAAAACAGTGCACAGATGACATTGTTAGAAGAACCAGCAACCGGACTTGTTATGGTCAAGATGAGAGAGAGTGCTCAAAATTCCTTGTTTTATTTAGGAGAAGTATTTGTTTCAGAGGCAAAGGTATCTTGTAATGGACATATTGGAATTGGCATCATTACTGGGAATCAGCTACAGAAAGCATATGATTTGGCAGTGATTGATGCGGCTTATAAAGCAGAGTTGCCCTTGTTAAGTGAGTTTGAAATAGAGTTAAAGAAAGAAGCGGTACGTTTACAAGAAGAACGTACACAAAAACATCGAAAGATTATGAAGACCAAAGTGAACTTCGATACGATGGATGTATAGGGAGAACAATATGAAATTTGATATGGTATTTGATGTACAGAAAGCATTTCGTAAGGTAATAAAAGCATTCTCCTATCCAGGAGATATTCACTCCCTTGCGGAAGAAGTGCAATATATGGATCATGATTGGAGTTGTTATCCATCGACACGTTTGCTTATGCATATGTTGTTGGATACAGATACAAGTTTTGCATTGGCAAGTAGTGATTCAACACTTGCGGTGAGGTTTAGTAATATGACGTATTGTCCTTGTGTGGATGTGAGGGAAGCTGCCTATATCTTTGTATGTGGTGCTTCTTCTACCTCTTTACAAGAACTCATTGAACAAGCAAATGAGGGAACCCTAAAAGATCCTCAACTAGGCGCAACGATGATCATTGAATGTGAAGAATTAAGTTCTAGTCATCAGTATCGCGTGCAAGGTCCAGGGATTCAAACAGAAAAATCAATTGGTATTCGAATGAAAGAAGAATGGATGCTGGCAAGAAATGAAAAGAATAAAGAATTTCCACTGGGAATCGATTTGATTTTTGTGGATCGTAAAAACAATATGATGGCGTTACCAAGAACCACAAGGATAGAGAGGAATTAGCACATGGCATATGTAGCAGTCAAAGGTGGCAGTGAAGCCATTGAAGAAAGTATTCGTCGTTTGAAGTATGAAAGAGTCAAACAAGGCGTATGTGCAGATGTAAAAACAATTGAAGGAAGTATGCGTCTATTGATAGATCAAGTGATGAGTGAAGCTTCTCTATACGCTCCTGAACTAGCAGCACTAGCAATCAAACAGGGAGAGGGTTCTATGGAAGAAGCAGTCTTTCTTTTAAGGGCATATCGATCCACTCTTCCTAGAAAATATTATTCCACAATCATTGAAAGTGAAAGCATGCAAGTAGAACGTAGAATATCCGCAGCATTTAAAGATATACCACAAGGACAGATTTTAGGATCTACGTATGATTATACGCATCGTTTGTTGGATTTTACATTGAGTAAAGAGAAAGAAAAAGATATCAAGAAATACCTACAAGAATTCTTAAATGAAAAAGAAATGGGGACAAGTGATGATTTGCGGATTCCTAAAGTAAGCGAATATTTAAGAAAAGAAGGGTTGTTGCCTGAGGTTGAAATAAATAATCAAAAACCAAAAGATACAACGAAACAGATGTTAACCTTTCCAACCGTGCGCAGTGAACGTCTTCAAATCTTGAGTCGAGGAATGACGCAGGCAGTTACGGCATTGGGGTATGCATCCTTACGAGGATATGGCGTTGTACATCCTACGGTGAGTGAACTTCGTGTTGGTGAATTACCAATTTATATCGCAGATCCTTATGGAGAAAGCAAAGATGAAGATTGTTATTATATTGGAGATATCAAGGTAACAGAAGTAGAAAGTTTGATTCCTGTAACGAAAACAAATAGTAAGGGAGAAAAAGAATTAGAGTTTCAAATTGGATATGGGCTTACGTATGGGCAAAATGAAACAAAGACCATTGCGATGAGTATATTGGATCATTGTTTGGAAAGTGAAGAAAAGAAGTTTGCAGTAAATGATGAAGAGTTTGTGCTTTATCATATCGATTCTATTGAAGCAACAGGCTTTATTTCTCATTTAAAGTTGCCACATTATGTAACTTTCCAATCCAAGTTAAATGCGATGCGAAAAACAAGAAAAGAGGCAGACGATGAAAAAGAAATATAATTATGCATTCTTTGATGAAGGAAGTAAGCGTGAAATACGTCGATCCATCCTAAAAGCAATTGCGATTCCTGGGTATCAAGTACCTTTTGCCTCAAGAGAAATGCCCATTGCTAGAGGTTGGGGAACAGGAGGTATTCAGTTGACCTTATCCTTGATAGGTCCAAAAGATAGTGTGAAAGTCATTGATCAGGGAAGCGATGAAAGTGTTAATGCCATTAGTATCAAAAATTTAATACAAGAAACTACAGGAGTAAAGTTGGTAAATGATAGTGAAGAGGCTAGTTTGATTCAATCAAGACATCGTATTCCAGAGATTGGGTTACATCAAGACCAAATCTTAATCTTACAAGTGCCGACTCCAGAACCATTGCGAGAATATGAACCAAGTGAAAGGGTTACGAAACAACTTCATGCGGAAAAAGAATATACAGGAGCTTGGTTGATGTTGTATGAACAAATTATGAAGTTTGATGATATGACAAGTGGGGCGGATCATCCTGTGATGGTACATGATCGCTATGTGATGGCTCCTTCTCCCATTCCTAAGTTTGACAATCCCAAAATGCATGAGAGTGAAGCTTTGATTTTGTTAGGGGCAGGAAGAGAAAAGAAAATCTATGCAGTTCCACCTTATACAAAAGTAGTTTCACTAGACTTTGAAGATAAACCATTTCAAAGGGAGAATTTTCAAGGGAAATCTTGTCATTTATGTGGGGCAAAGCATGTGTTTCTAGATGAAATCATTCATGAAGAAAATGGAACTGTCTATTATCAATGTAACGATACAAGCTATTGTTTGCAAAGAAGAAATAAGAGAGGATAAGTATGGAGCAGGAAAAACCAATGATGCGTGTACGCAATCTAAACAAACAGTTTGGAGATGGATGCGTACATTGCAAAGATAAACCAGATGCATTACAAGGAAATTATTGCCCAGTTTGCGGGACCGTGTATGCTTGTCAAGATATTAGCTTTGATGTATACGATGGAGAAATTTTAGGAGTCGTTGGAGAGAGTGGAAGTGGGAAGTCTACGATGATGAAGTGTTTATACTTTGATCAAGATGTAACGAGTGGGGAATGTAGCATCCGTACCTATCAAAATGGGGAAACCAATATGTTTGCACAATCATCTCAACAACAGCGCTATATTCGTAATCATGTATTAGGTATGGTGTATCAAAATCCGTATTTAGGATTACGTATGAATTTTACAAGTATCGCAAATATTGCGGAGAAATTGATTGCGGCAGGAAATCGCAACGTTGCCTTTATGAAACAGCGCGGAGAAAATCTATTGGATGAAGTAAAAATACCTGTATATCGAATGAAAGAAGAACCTCGTAATTTTTCTGGAGGTATGCAACAAAGAGTACAAATCGCGAAAGCATTAAGCAACAATCCGCCAGTCTTATTACTTGATGAAGTGACAACTGGATTGGATTTGAGCGTACAAGCCAATGTATTGGACCTAATCAAATCAATACAACGAGAATTGCATGTATCCATGATTGTTGTTTCACATGATTTAGGTGTCATTAAAATGTTGGCTGATCGCACGATTGTGATGTTGGATGGAAAGATTATTGAACAAGGATTAACTGATCAAATCATGGAAGATCCACAACATCCATACACGCAACAACTTGTATATTCACTACTATAAAGGAGCTCATATAAGATGAAAGCAATTACAAATGGAATCATTGTTTTAGAAGATAAAATATTGAGGGATCATGTAGTACTTATTGAAAATGATTGTATTGTGGGGATATTACCAACGATGGATATGCCATTGGTGGATGAAGAATATAACGCTTATGGTGGGTATGTGACACCTGGTTTTATTGATATTCACTCTGACCATATTGAAGCTATGGCTGCACCTCGTCCAAGTAGTGTTATGGATATGGAATTGGCGGTTTATGAATTTGAAAAAGAATGTTGTACACATGGAATTACAACGATGTTTCATTCTGTAAGTATTTGGGAAGGTGTAGGTGCATCTCCTATGAGAAAGCCTGAACATGTAAAGAAATTAGCAGATATCATTGAGAAGAGCCATTCTCAGTTGCATTTGATTCATCATCGCTTTCATATGCGTTTCGAGATTGATAATATCGCACAATTTCCTTTGATGATGGACTACTTGAAAGAGAAACGTGTACACTTGATTTCATTTATGGATCATACACCAGGACAAGGTCAATATCGTAATATTGAAACGTACCGTAACTATGTACGTTCTGCGAAGAAATTAAGCGAAGAAGAGGTTGAACACGAAGTACAACGTCGTATGGATGGAGAAAAACTTACCTTAGAAATGATAGAAGAAGCAGCGACACTAGCGAAACAACAAGGAATTTCTATCGCATCACACGATGATGATACGATAGAGAAGTTGGATATCGTAAAGGGGTTTGGCGCAGTGATTTCAGAGTTTCCAATTACATTAGAAGTTGCGAAGAGCGCAAAAGAAAAAGGGATGTACACAGTTGTAGGTGCCCCAAATATCTTGTTGGGTGGTTCTCATTCAGGGAATTTGAGTGCGAGTGAGGCAGTAGAAGCAGGGGTTGCGGATATTCTATGTTCAGATTATTATCCAGCAAGTTTATTACATGCCATATTTATTATGGAAGAAAAGGGACAGACAATTTGGGATATGGTCGCAAAACTTACGATACATCCTGCACGAGCAACAGGAATTGATCATATCGTGGGTTCTATTGAAAAAGGAAAAAAGGCAGACTTGTTGATCATACGTAAATTACCGAATGGTTTACCTGCCATTACAGATGTGTTTGTGGATGGAACTTGCATTGCGCAAAACCATTATAGGGTATAAAAATGAAATTAGGTAAAGAGGTTGTCATCGGGGAAGATGTGGTATTGGATGAGGTAGAATTTAGTACGTATAACAAAGTGGGAGATAAAAGTGTTTTAGAACATGTAGTGATGATGGACTATTCCTATTGTGAACCAAATTGTATGTTGCAAAATACAACCGTTTTAAAGTTTGTGGATATTGCGAGAAATGTTCGTATTGGAGCGACGCAACATCCTTTAGAAAGAGTGAGCGATCATCATTTTACATATCGAAGGAAGATGTATGATATGGATGATCATGATGATGAAGAGTTCTTTGAGCGAAGAGAAATGAAGCGCACTTATATTGGAAATGATGCTTGGATTGGACACGGTGCGATTATTGAAGCTGGTGTGAAAATAGGAAATGGGGCAGTCGTTGGTTCTGGGGCAGTGGTGACCAAAGATGTTCCTCCTTATGCGATTGTTGCAGGTGTTCCCGCAAAGATTCTCAGATTTCGCTTCGACTCTGAACAAATAGCCGCATTAGAAGAAATTAAATGGTGGGATTTTGAGGATGCATATATACGAGAAAATTTTCAGGATTTTCTGTTGGATATTGATGCGTTTATAAAAAAATATAAAGGAGATTACAAACATGGAGAAAGATAACTTGTTGGAAATAGAGAATCTAGGTAAAACATTCCACATGTATGTCAATAACGATAAGGTGATTCATGCGTGTAAAGGGATATCTTTGAATATTAAAAAAGGTGAGTTCGTTGGGATTACTGGAAAAAGTGGTAGTGGAAAATCAACAAT
>JAVWJF010000141.1:0-6450 GCA_036639195.1 Longicatena sp. | reverse complement strand
ATGCATACGGATAAAACTATCACCGTAATATAACCATATTGCCACTGCAATTCTGGCATAAATTTAAAGTTCATACCATACCACCCTACAATCAAGGTAAGTGGTAAAAAGATAGTCGTTACAACTGTAAAAATATACATAATACGATTCATATTTATATCCATTTGTGATTGACATGCTTCTCGTATTTGTAACATATAGTCCTTTAACATATGCACATTTCCATTTAAACGTGTAATGCGATCTGCCAAAATACGCAAGTGATGAATTTCTTGATTCACAAAGAAGTTGTTTTCATCTTGCAAGAGTTCTTCACAAACATCTGTCAATTGTTCATAGTAATGCGTTAAAAACAATAAATCATTACGAATAAACCTTGTTTTCTGATTGAATCCATCCGTTATATTATTTATGATTTCCTCATCCAAATCAGCTAGTTTATTTTCAATGTCTTCTAACATCTTTAAATTTCCCGCAATGACACAGTTCATTACTGCACTCACGATATGCTCCAAACAATATGTTTTCGCATTCATCTTATCCACTGCATCATATAAAGTTTTTTCGTATTCTTCATCATCACAGACTACCAACAACAAGTGTTCCATTACATAAAATGCAATTTTGATTTTTTGAAACCCTTGTTTACTTGGGCGCAACACATGTAATAGTCCAAAATCATATCCATAATACGAATCCATTTTATGAATCGTATGAGAAGAACGCAAGTATTCTTGTAGTGTATTCACAGAAAACTGAAATTGTTTCACAAACAATTCCAATTCAGTTCCTTTACAAATCCCAAACACCAAATCGTTTTCTTTTACATCTTCATAGGCAATTTCTTGTAGTCCTTGCGAAAAGTTATAAAACATCCAGACACCTCCCTTTTATTTTGAAGCAAGTTCTTTTAATGCATGATATACAATATATTCTGCATACGTATCCATAGAACAATACTGGGTAAGTTGTTCATAGATTTCCTTCTTTTCTTCTGGATTTGCTTCATGATATTGACGCCACTTATCTACCGCATCCATGCCATAGGAAATCGCAAGATCTTGATAGGTATAATCTGAATAAATAGATACCAATGTTTTCAAAGAATATCCACCTTGCATTCTTAAATCATATACATTCCCAGTAGAAAATGGCAATGATAAATCCACCATTCTTAACCACACTTGTTTTAATTCTTCTTCATATTGTGGGAATTGTTGTGCCAATTGTACCAATCGTAGTTTTTCTGCACCTTCCATATTAAACACAAGAATGCTTCCACTCTTTGGCACATTCGCCAACAAATCTTTTATAAATGCTTCTCTACAATCACCTTCTCCAATAAACCCATGATGTCGTAGTTCTTCCTCTTGAGCATGTTCCACATGTAAACTATATTGAAAAGTCAATACATCATATGGCTTCATTCCAGTATAAGGAGGAAAAGCATATGTTTCCCATTCAAAGTCTAAGTACGAAATTGGATATGTAATATGATCCTTTATCCAACATTGTAAAGCTTTTCTATCAACATATTCTCCACCAAGTTTGGCAGCCATAATTTGTGCATATTGATGACGTGTTCCTTCAATTCGTTCCACATCAACATCTTTCAAATCATCTATTCCTTCTTCTTTCATCGTAAACTTATGCGCGGATTGTACAAGATGAAGAATAGACGTATCTTCCACATCTTCATAAAAACAATCTTCATAAAAAGAACATTTCAACCCTCTTGTACAGTTGGGTGTACGTTCATAAGCAATCTCATCCATAGATTCACATGCAATCAACGCGTCAATCACTTCATCTATATCACGTTTACATTCATCCACAAGCTCATAAATACTTGTATGTGCTTTGTTTTTATTATTAAACAAACGTTGATTAACAACAAGCAATTCTTTTACATCCAAATCCTCTTCACGTACATAATTAGCATTCAAATGAATCGCAAGCACTTGATCTACATGAACATCTAATTTTTCTAATACACTTAACGTATCCGCAATGTATTGTGCTTCCTTTTCTTTTGGAAAACAACTACGATACGTCATATACATGGTAACAACGCCTGCCTCTTGTACTAACACAGGAACTTTCACACGTAAATCACGATACACAAAACGAGCATTTACTAATGTTTTCTTTTCATGAAAAGCATCCAAAGCAAGACTACCTTCATCTCCAACTTTACCAACAAAAGCATCTTGAATCATTAAAAACTCACGTACTAAATCACTCATATTTTCATTATAGTTGATGAATGGCACAAAATCCTTACGTTCTTTTCTAGAAAGCCAGAAAAAACGAGGACAACGTTCCATTTTTTTTATATCTGACAAATGGTACATACTGTTCACTTCTCTTTCTTATGTAGAATTATAACAGAGAATGACTAGAATTAGAATAAGCCTCTCCCATATCTTTTATTATTTGTAGCATTTTCAATTTCAAATGCTCTGGAGACAACAATGTCACATCTGCACCTAAGGATAATAAAAATGCAATACACTCTATCTCCCCTTCCATGATGGTTGTAAAATGTAACGTATCTTCATCCATCCATTCCATCTTAGGATCGATTCCTATTCTTTTCTCCGCAATACGTCTTGCACGTTCTCTATAAATATACATATCCAGCTCAAACACTTCATCTTTTACCAAACCGCTCTCCCCAATATGATCTTTTAATTTGAATTCCGTATCCCTTTGAAACGGAATATTTAACATCACAACTTCTTTCATTCGCTCTTCACTAAATTTAAAGGTACGATAATCTTTCGCTTTCAAAGAATACCCAATGCAATAATAACTCCCTTTATAATTCAATATCTCATAAGGCATTACCTGTACCTTTTGGACTTCCTTAGAACGCAATGATCGATACCCCAGCTCCAATCTTAATCCGCTTTTGATGGCTTGTTCACACACCCCAATGGCTTTTCTCATACGCTCTGTAATAGGTTCTACATCATATTCCATATAAATATCTCTATCTTTTGTATTAGATGAAAGATTTGCCTGTACTTTATCCATCGCTTTTTCAAATTCTTGTCGCATCAAAAAATCATGATGACTTTGAATAAATAAGCGCGCCTCTTGAAGTGCTCTTACTTCATATGGAGTGAAACTATGCACAGGTAAAAGGGTACCTCGATGTAGAGTGTACCCACCAAATTTACCAGTTGTACTATCTATGTGATAGCCTGCCTCTTCTAATTCTTTTTTATACTCTGCTATATTCCTGACATTGCATTGAAGTTCTTGCGCTAATTCACTTCTACTCATAAAGCCCCTAGCTTTCAACAACAATAACATTTGAATACAAGAAGCACTTCTTGACATACTTATCCTACCTTTCATTCATATACATAATCAAGTGGACAGTAACGAGATGGATAAGGACCAAATACTTTCTTCACTTTTTCAGCTTTCGGTACAATTCCTAAGAATGCAAGTGGAAACACCATTTCCCCAATCCCGCGATCCAAAGCAAATCCTAAAGCTTCCTCTACCTGTGTAGCCCCAGCTTCGATTAGTGTCATCACCATTTCTTTGTTACAAGTAAAGACCGCATGCAACAAAATTGGATACCCATTAAAAATCCAATTTGGATCTGCCCCTGCCTCCAATACAATCGTTGCTAGTTCTACATTCTCATCCCATACTGCATTTAATAATTGTTTTGCTAATGTTCTTTCGTTTATCATATAAATTACCTCTCATTTCTCTTCTTGTCTATATGATAAGCCCTATTGTTACATTATACATGTAACAATATAAATATTATATCACTTTTTTCTCTAACAAAATAAAAAAACCAGAATTTCTCTGGTTAATCTGTCATATCGTTTGTTGTGTTGTTTTCTGTGGATGAACCTGTACCATTCATATCTTCATTTGCATTACTTCCATGAACACCTGTTGGTTGATAATTTGGGAAGGCTTTTTGTAAATCTGCAGTATTAGCAGTTGTATCATACAACAATAAATAATCACCATTTACTTGTGCACCATACTCCTGTTCTTTACCATCTACCTTCACTTTTACTTTTCCATTATTTTTAGCTTCATCCATGACCTTTTTCATACTTTCATCATCAGACTTCACACGATACAAATATGCTGTCTTATCATTCATCATGAAAGACCTACCTTCATAAGCAGCAAAATCCATATTCTCAATTGCTTGCATATTATTATAGGCAATACCCTTAGTAGTGAAATAGTTCATCACATTATCAATACTATCCTCAGTTGTGGTCTTTGCCTTATCAGCAGCCTTCTTTGTATCATCTGCCGCTTTCTCGGTGGATTTATTCACCTTATTCATATCTTCTTTTGCAGTATCGTTCATACTACACCCTGCTAATAGTCCTGCCATCAAACATAGACAACCAATTTTTTTTAGATAACTTTTCATGTTTATATCCTCCTGTCAAACATATTATGAACAACTCCCAAGTGCTTTATACCAACATTTGCAACAATATCAAACCAGCTATTTCATCTACTAACTGCTCTCTAGTGGCAATACGATAGATTGCGGATACAAAAAGTGAAGAAGACGTATTCTTTTCACAATAGTTTTCCATCATTCGTATGTAAAGTTTCATAGAACGCTCACTAACGATATCTTGCCAATTTCTCTTTATGAATTGAAATAGCATACGATAATTTTCATTCATCACTTCTTCACGAAGATAACGTTCTGCCAGTTGATAAAAATCCATACGATCGATATCCTTATGCTCACTAAACAAGTACTCATAATACGTATAATCTGCTAAGGAATGTAAATAGAACAAATATTTATAATACTTCCATTCCTCATAAAAACATGCATTATTAGGCTCTAACAAACATTGTATCTTACAAGCTGAAATATTCTTATCTTTTACTTCCAACATCACATCCACATCAAAAGGAACTTGCGTAAGAAATGAAAAAAACACATTACTAGTAACATGTTGTGCATGCGCACCCAATCGCTTCCCTACAGCCTGTTCACTATAATGAACCTTTTGTACACCATCCTCCTTCTTCCATGTATCACGTACCAACATTAACCATTCACCTATACTTTTATATTCTTCAGGAGGTAGTATCTCATGGTGCAAATTATCAAACACGACTGGTATATGTGTATATGAAGATATTTTCAAAACATCTTCAACAGTATAATAACGATCATCATTTTCGATAACCAATCTTCTTTGTATATGTTCTGGAAGTGTACGATACACATCTATAAAACGTTGCATCGCGCAATCTTTATCATTATAAATCCCACCAATATGCAATACCATTTTATGTGAAGAATCTAATCCCATCATATCTAAGATACTGCAGTGGTATTCTAAATCTAATTTAGAGCGTTCTATTATCTCTACATTTAACGCATTCAATATGGTATATTGCCCTGGATGAGAGGAAACCCGCATCCCCTTCTCCTTTACAAAATTGCCAATCTCCTCCAATTCCTTTCGATATATACTTTGCCAAGGTAACGTATTCACTGGACTAGAACCAAACGGTATGATATCCGATGATAATCGATACATCATAATGTTATGTGCTGCATTAAACGCTAAAATACGTCGCAATGCTTGTAAATTATGAGATATGATTTCTTGTAGTTTCTCTTCAGTAATATATTTTAAAGTACAAGTTCTTTGACGTGATTGTTCATCCCCTAAAAATATACATGCATATCCAATCTTCATAAAGACCACTCCTTTTCTTCTAGTATGGATTCTTTTTATTTTTATCATGCATGCATTAGGATTACCTACATTCACAATATTCATTCGCATATGGTAAAGAGGGGTGAATTTATGGATGACATAGTATTGCAATCCGAAATGGGAATTACAGGACCAACGGGTCCTACAGGTCCAACTGGACCAACTGGACCAACTGGTCCGACAGGTCCTAGAGGAGATACTGGTCCAAATGGTGCCACTGGTATCACTGGACCTAAAGGTAATACAGGAGCTACTGGAGCCAACGGAGCAACTGGTATCTCAGGAGCGACGGGCCCAACTGGTGCTAATGGTGCCACTGGTCCTACTGGGGCTCGTGGAGATACTGGTCCAAATGGTGCCACTGGTATTACTGGACCTAAAGGTAACACTGGTGCAACAGGAGCCAACGGAGCAAACGGTGCAGATGGTGTGACTGGACCAACTGGTCCTACTGGAAACACTGGAGCAAACGGTGCAGATGGTGCGACTGGACCAACAGGTCCTACTGGAAACACTGGAGCAAACGGTGCTGATGGTGTGACTGGACCAACTGGTCCTACTGGAAACACAGGAGCTAATGGCGCTGATGGTGTAACTGGCCCAACAGGTCCTACTGGTAATACAGGAGCAAACGGTGCTGATGGTGTGACTGGACCAACAGGTCCTACTGGTAATACAGGAGCTAATGGCGCTGATGGTG
>JAVWJF010000140.1:0-6554 GCA_036639195.1 Longicatena sp. | reverse complement strand
GAAGATGAAAACAATACAGACTACTTTGAGTATTACACTGATGAAACACATGTACCAACAGTAAATGGAGTGGCATTAGGATCTGATGATTTCATCGTTGCTGATAATAAATCAAAAATCACTTGGAAAATAGGAGATATTCGTGAAACTACGAAAACACTACGCTTTTATGTAAAAGTGAAGGATACATTATTGAATGATGATCTTTTGAGTAAGGATGACTCTCTTTTAAACGAAGAGGGAGCATATAAAACAAATGTAAAAGCGAATTTAAGTTATAAAGAGATTAACACTGGTAATACAGTAAATTCAGGGCATGAAATGACATCTCCATCTTTAGGTGTAGATACTGCATCTATGAAAGTTACTTATTATTTAAGTGATGGACTTGGAAATATTGTTAAAGATAAAGGTCAATACGTAATCCTTAAAGAAGCTACATCTACAAAAAAAGCACTTCATGTACCATATGAAATAACACCAGAGAACAAAATTATTATTGATGGTGAAACTTACTTTATTTATAAAGATGATAACAAAACGATAACAAAAACATTTACAGAAGAAGATACAAACAATTTATATCATGTTGAATTCCGTTTAGTGAAACAGTTAAACGTAACATTTGACACGAATGGAAATGGTACCTTTGAAAATAGTGAAAAGACTACAGAATTATTAGTTGATCATAGCACAATGAAGGTTCCTAGCTTACCAGAAATAAAAGATATCCCTAATGATAAGGTATTTGTCGGTTGGAATACGGACAAGGGTGGTTTAGGTAAAGAATTTACATCCAATACTGAAGTAAACAAAAATATGACAGTCTATGCGCAATGGAAAGACAAAGATAAATATATGGTCATATTCAAAGATGGAGATAACGTATTAGGTAGAGATTCCGTATACGCTGGAGAAGATGCAACAGCGCCAAAAAATGTTGTAAAAGAGGGTTATACTTTCGATAAATGGGATAAAGAATTTAATAATATCCAATCTGACTTGGAAGTAAATGCGATATTCACAGCAAATAAATATACTGTTAAGTTTGATGGGAATGGTGCGGATAGTGGTACAATGACAAATCAAGAATTTGTATATGATCAAACTCAGTCATTAAAAAAGAATGCATTTGTAAAAGAAAACTATACATTCACAGGTTGGTTATACAATGGGACTACATACACTGATGAACAAGAAGTGAAGAACTTAATCGCTACAAATGGTGGAATAGTTACATTAGTTGCTCAATGGACTGAAAATACGAAATATACAGTAACTTTCGTTGATGGTTTAGGAACTGTATTAGATACTCAAAGTGTATATAAAGGAAAAGATGCTACAGCTCCTACAGCTCCTGAAAGAGCTGGATATACATTCCTAGGTTGGGATTTAGAATTTACAAATGTATCTAAAAATTTAACTATTACAGCTCTTTGGGAAGCAGAAGATACAGATACACCAGTAATACCAGATACACCAGTAACACCAGATACTCCTAATCAACCAGGCGTACCTACTACACCAGTTCCACCGATTGTTCCAATCGTTAGAACAGATCCAGTAGTTACACCTCCAGCACCTGTACAACCAGTACAGCCAGTGCAACCAAACCCAGCACCTCAAGAACCAGAAATCGTTGTACCAGATAACGATACTCCGGAAGTAAAGGTTGATGACAATGATACGCCAAAAGCAAAAAGCAGCGCGTCTTGGGCATTGATTAACTTGATTTGCAGTATTCTAACAGTATTATTAGTAATCGTCATCGTTCTTGGAAAACGTAAAAAAGAAGAAGAGGACGAGGATGAAGATGAAACTATAGCTTATAAACGTAGAAAATGGACAATGATCGCAGGCGCAGTTGTTGCGTTAGGTTCCGTAATCACATTTATACTTACAGAAAATATTTTCCTTCCTATGATTTTAGTAGATAAATGGACACTTCTAATGGCTGCCATTCTACTAGTTCAAGTAGTCGTATTAGTACTTGCGAAAAAATGGAAAAAGGAAGATAACGAAGAAGAAGCTACAGCTCAAGCATAATTCTTAACAGGATTAGTAGTATACAAAAGTAGGTATCAATATTTAATTCTGGTATCTACTTTTTGTTTATCATAAGAATATCTTTGAAATTTGTATATTTTTAAATAAAAATATACAATTCGATAATAAGATTTATGATTTTAAGATTTAAAGTACGCAATGAGCCTTATATTTGTTATAATACATGTACAAATGAGTAGAGTTACACTTCTGGTAATGTGTAACTTACAAAGAGTAGGTGTATAGTATGGATCAAATTAAAGTCACGATGTTTAAGGAATTCACCTTAACATTCAATCAACAAGAAATCGCATTTGATAAAATCATGACACGAAAAATGTGTGGGTTACTTCAATTACTAGTATACAACAACGCGTGTATATCAAAAGAAGAACTCATTGATGAATTGTGGCAAGATGCTTCTGATCCTTTAAATTCACTCAAGCAAACAATTTTCCGTTTGCGTATAACGCTTAGTGAAATTGAATGCTTTCAAGGAATTAATTTAATCACAACCATAAAAAATGGATATAAATTTGCGGATGGTTTTGAATTAGAATGTGATTATGGACGTGTGGATGAGTATTATACACGTATGCTAAATCAAAATAATTCAAAGAAAGAAAGCCTATCTTATGCTGAGAAGATTTTGGAATTATATAAAGAACGCTTCTTTGTAACAGACTCTGCGAATTGGAGTACACAAGTACGCGCATACTACCACAATATCTATGAAAAAGCATTTTCTTTGGTTTGTGAAGGATATTTGGACAGTAATCGCGAACAAGAACTCTTACCAATTACAGAAAAAGCGATTCAAATGGATGAATTTTATGATGATGCATATATTTATCAAATGAAAGCATTCATGAATTTAAAAGAGTTTAATAAGGCAATGGAATTGTATCAGCACATAAGTGAATTGTATGAACGAGAATTAGGTCATTCTCCTTCCATACATCTGAAGTCAATGTCTCGTGTGATTACAAGTCGAGATGAAAATGTTATTGACGTAGTAGGGTTAAAAAAGAGATTAAACTCTATATCTACCAAACCATCGGCTATGTATTGCGATTATGATACGTTTAAATATATCTATAAAGTGTCGTTGAATAATGCTAGACGAGACAACAAAGAGATATTTTTGTTACTATTCCAATTGGATTCAAAAGAGAGTGATAAACGACAAGAGCAGTTTATTGCAAAATTGAAAAAGATTATGACTGGATGTTTAAGAAGTGGAGATGTGTTCTCAAAGATCAATCGTACACAAGTGATTGCCTTGTTGCCATGTGAAACAGTAGATAATGGGTATATGGTAATTCAAAGAATTACTTCTAAGTTTTATAAGAACACAAATGAAAAAGAAGTACGTTTGCATTACTTTATTTCTCCTATTATGGATTTTAACGAAGAAGAATTCGTTGCATAATCTTGAAGCTTTCTAGCTTTATCGATGGAAAAGAGGAAAACTATGAAAACTACAAATATAAAAATTTTCTTAGATGAGATAACAAGAAATCCTGATGGATCATATTCTATTTATTGGGGATATGATAATTTAAAGAACAAAACCATTACAATTGATGAAGATGATACGTATCTTTATCTACAAAATGGGGTTGCGATTACTCAGCCTACTTTTATCCCTTTGATTTTTCATCCAGGTGTTCATCATCGCTTCTTTTGTACGATCATCAATCAAAAGACATCGATGATTTGGAAATTTTTTGAACATACATTAAAAATAGATACTTCCATAATTCCTATGTGTTAGTAAACTATAGTAGAATTATTTATACGAAATAAAGAAATCGAACAGTGTTTTGATTTCTTTTTTGTATCTTTATAGAAAGGCTTTTGATAACGTTAAAAATCATATATAATGATGATATACATTAAAAATAAAGAGCTATTAAAATATGTCACAAGACATACTGACAAACATGAATTTCATTTTGTTGTATTTCTTTCTGCACGAAATTATACTGAAAGTGTAAAGAGATGTTTACAGAAAGAAGGGATAAGTATTATGAAAGAAAAAGTACAAAGATTTGGGCGATTCCTAAGTGGAATGGTAATGCCAAATATTTCAGTCTTCATCGCTTGGGGTATCATTACGATGTTGTTTATTGAAAGCGGTTGGTTACCAAATGAGAAATTGGCTGGGATTGTTGGGCCGATGCAAAGATTCTTACTTCCAACACTAATTGCGTATAGTGGTGGTAAAATGATTTATGATACAAGAGGTGGTATTGTAGGGGCTGCGGCAACGATGGGAGTCTTAGCTGGTACAGAAGATCCAATGTTTATTGGAGCAATGATTATGGGACCTCTTGGTGGATATCTTATTAAAAAATTAGATGGTGTTCTAGAAGGACATATTCCAGCAGGATTTGAAATGTTAATCAATAACTTCTCTGCTGGTATATTAACTGCACTTTTGGCAATCTTTGGTTGCTTTGCGATTGAACCAATTTGCTTAGGTATCAAAGATGTTATGGTAACATGTGTAGATTTCTTAGTAGAGAGAAGCTTGTTACCATTAACCAGTGTTCTTGTAGAACCTGCGAAAATATTATTCTTAAATAATGCGATTAACCACGGTGTATTTACACCGCTTGGAATGGATCAAGTTGCGGAAGCTGGTAAGTCTATCTTCTTCCTAATTGAAGCCAACCCAGGACCTGGTTTAGGATTGTTGTTAGCGTATTGTGTATTTGGAAAAGGTGCCGCAAGAAGTTCTGCACCAGGAGCTGTATTTATCCACTTCTTAGGTGGTATACATGAAATCTATTTCCCATATGTGTTAATGAATCCACTTACGTTACTTGCAGTGATTGCTGGTGGTATGTCTGGGGTGTTTGTAAATACAGTTATGGGATCAGGACTTGTATCTGCTGCATCACCAGGAAGTATTATTGCCGTCTTAGGAATGTGTGCAAAAGATAGTTATGTAGGAGTTATCCTAAGTGTTGTAGTATCTTGTGTAGTATCCTTCTTAGTAGCGATGGTAATTTTAAAATTCACTCGCCAAAGTGAAGATGATAAAGCACTTGAAAATGCAAGCAATGCAGTACAAATGATGAAAAGTGATGCGAAGGGTGTATTAGAAACAGCTGTTTCTCTTTCAAAAGTTGTATTCGCATGTGATGCTGGTATGGGATCTAGTGCTATGGGGGCTACGACCTTAACAAAGAAATTGAAAAATGCAGGACTTAATATTCATGTGCAACATTATGCTTTGGATGATGTACCAAAAGATACAGAAGTCATCGTAACACACAAATCATTAGTTGACCGTGCTAAGACACATTGTCCAAATGCAATCATATTCCCAATTACAAACTTTATGGGCGGTAGTGAATATGATGAAATTGTTGCCCAATTAACAAAATCATAAAAATAAAGGAGAAGTGCCATGATCTATTCCTCAAGACTGAAAAAAATACTCCATCATTGTTTAACACATAGGGAGGAGTATGTCCCATTGGAAGATATGGCGCAACTCATGAAAATAAGTAAACGTACAATTTTTAGAGAGTTAAAAGATATAGACCAAGATTTAAAGAGTTATCATTTACGCCTTGAAAATGTGAGTGGAAAAGGACTTCATGTAGAAGGCAGTGAAGAGATGAAAGATGCATTACTATTAGAATTACAAATTCAAGGGATCGAATACATCAACAAAGAAGAACGTCAACATCTACTAATATTCGAATTATTAAGAAGTGATACTTTAACAAAATTATTACATTATGCAAATCTATTTCAAGTATCAGAGGCAACCATTTCTAATGATTTGGACAACGTTGAGAAATGGTTTGATGAACATCAACTAGTATTGAGTAGAAAACCTGGTTTAGGGGTAGAGGTTGTTGGTAAAGAAAGCGATGTACGAAAAGCAATGACATCGCTGCTACATGAAACCCTTCAGAAAAGTAAAGTCTATGATGAGGTGAATTATTTAGATTCCAAAGACTTACTACAAATATTTATGAAAGATGACCAACAAAGTATCATGCGCTTATTAAACCAGGAAATACTCGAACGAATTTTACAAGTATTTCAAACTTATCGTCATGAATTAGCACTTGATCGTTATGCACAAGCTTCTTATATTGGGCTAATTATACATTTGGTGATTGCTATCGATCGTATTATCAAAAAAGAGGAAATCATGGATAATGAGGCAGTACTTGCCATGGTTCAAGAAGACGCAAGTTTTCTACAAGCACAGAAGATGGCACAGTATTTAGAATTAGAATTCGATATTGATATTCCAAAAACAGAGATTGCCTTCATTGCTCTTCATATCAAAGGATCTAAGATATCCAGTGTGGAATATAGCGATGTACAACAAGAAGAAGTAGAAAAGATTCATCAATTGATTTTGAAGATGTTGAAAAGCTATGATGAAGAGATTCGTATTCAGCTTTTACAAGATGAAGAATTCTATCGAGGATTATTAACGCATTTAGAACCAACTATTATTCGATTGAAGAATC
>JAVWJF010000139.1:0-6648 GCA_036639195.1 Longicatena sp. | reverse complement strand
TAAAAGAGTTATATGGGATGCGTTGGGGAATTGAAGTATCATTTAGACATTTAAAATATTCTGCTGGACTTCGTGTTCTCCACTCAAAAAAGCGAAACAGTATTCTACAAGAAGTTTGGGCAAGAGCAATTCTCTATAATTTATCGATGGTGATTATAGACAAACTTACTAAAAAAGATAATAAAACACATTTAAAATGGAACTATAAAATCAATATTACTTGAGCAATTCATTTTATACGTGAAATGGCAAAAAGAAAAGGTGGCGTTCCACCTAATCTTGAGGAAATGATATCTAAAGAAGTATTACCAATAAGAACTGAGCGTAAAAGCCCTAGAAAAGTTAAAACTCAGCGCTTTATTTCCTTTAATTATCGTTTCTCTTAAACATGTATATTATACCTCTTATTTTCAAAAATATCATCCTTTAATAGGAGTTTTTATCATGTCCAAAACGAAACAGTTTATTTTATACAATAGTCTTTATAATAAAAAATCACAGTGTTTAGTATTCGTTTACTAATATCTGTGATTTTTCGTTTCTTAACTAAATGACATTGGTCGCTCGACTCTTTTTGTTTGTGTGGCTGAATCCTTATTTTTTGATTTGATTTTTTATACCATCAGTAACTACGATTTCATATCCATTGTTTTCTATAGAAGTAGTCCCATCCTCTTTTGGTTGTTTTTCATCATAAACCCAGATGGCGTTTACTTCAATGCCTTCTTTTTCTTTTAGGTTTTTAATCAACTGTAATCCATCTTTATGAGAAAGGGTATATAACGTTGTAGACAAGATATCCGCGATACCACTATCTTCTGTAATTACAGTCACGGAACGGCAATGTCTTGCGGGCATAAGCGTGCTTGGGTCTATAATATGATGCATGATTTGATCACCATACATATAATAACGCTGATAATCACCACTTGTTACAAAGGACATGGATTCATCTATAAGAACAGATACCAAAGAATCACTAGAGTATTCTTTTAAATTTGGTATTTGTACACCTACTGACCAACCATCACTTTCAGGTTTATTTCCAATTAAACGAATATTACCTCCACCATTCAAGATAGCATTCTTACATCCCTTTTTTTCAAGTTCTTGTGCGATTTTTTCTACTGCATATCCTTTGGCAGAACCACCAACATCTAAGGAAACATCTTTGTCATCAATATAGACAGTACTATTTTTTGAATCTACTTTGATATGATCCCAACCAGTATGTTTCTTTGCGTCTTGAAGGACATTGATATCAGGTATGGTACTTGGCGTATTGTTTTTGTTTGCGAGTAAACCTTCTTCACGAGCATCGTGCCAGATATTCAATACAGACCCCATCGTTATATCAAATTGTTGATTGGTTAAAGAAGCGTACGTTTTATTTAAGGCAAGGAAATCGATGATTTCTTTGTCTACCTTTACAGGACTTATACCCGCTTGATCATTGATCGTTTTTATGTTGTTTATATTCTCATAATCGTTATATTTATCAAAGAGTTGATCATAACGTTTAAACTCTTGTTGCACAATATCTTTATAGGTGTTGAAGGTTGCTTCGTTTTCCGTATATGCAATAAAAGAAACGACAGTATCAAAACCTAAATCTGTTGCGGTCATTGAATATTTTTTAAGTGCAGTACTACAGCCACTTATAGGAAGTAATAATCCTATACAAAGTAGCATCCATATTTTCTTCATGTATTTATCACCGTTGTTATTATACCATTATTTCATATTTTTTAAACATGTTTGCACCATGTGATGAAAAAGCGGTGGTAACAATTGGATATTTGTATAATACATGGGTTACAGGTAAATGATATAAGAATAAAAACCAAAGAAAATACGAAATAATTCTTTTTATCGTATGGTGAAAATGCTATAATGAAATCAGTATGTGATCTCGAAAACTGTCTGTCACATATGGGATTATTTAGGAAAGGTAAGGTGAGCGAAATGTCATTGTTTAAAGGTCCTATGCGCCAGCATATACATGGCTATAAAGATCTGACTGCTCATGGAGAAGTAAAGGAAGTAAAAGCTGGAAAAGAAGTTTATATTCCTTTGATCTGTGGAGCTGTTACAAATCTTGACATGCTTGTTAAGGAAGGTGACCGTGTTTGTATTGGCACAAAGGTTGCACAATGTAATGAACGTAATATAGTACCTATTTACGCGAGTGTTTCTGGAACTGTAAAAGGGGTTCAGAAAATTATGCATGCTTCGTTAAAACCAGTGGATCATCTCGTGATTGAGAATGATGAAAAGTATGAGAAAGTACAAGCTTTTTCACCGTTGGATTATGAACAAGCAGATCGTGAAACATTGATTGATTTCATGATGAATGCAGGTATCATTGGATTAGGAGGAGCTGGATTCCCATCTTATATCAAATATAAGTTTGCGAAAGATGTGGATATGTTAGTTATTAATGCGGTGGAATGTGAACCATTTATTACGGCAGATTATACAACTATACAACAACGCTCTAAAGAATTAAAAACAGGTATTTTAGCTATGAAGAAGATGGCTATGGCAAAGCGTGTAGTCATTGGTATCAAGAAAACACATCCAGATTTGATTTCATTTGTAAACTCTGTGTTTGAGGATAGTGATGGAGTTGAGGCTAAGGGTGTTCCTGATGTATACCCTATGGGATGGGAACGAGTTCTTGTTCGTGAATTGTTACATAAAGAATACGATAAGCTACCAGGAGAAGTGGGAGCTGTTGTAAATAATGCAGAGACTGCAATTGCTTTTGGTGAGGCATTGTTGTATGGAGATGCGATTGTATCACGTACGATTACAGTTTCTGGTAATGGAATCAAAGAGCCTAGCAATGTTTGTGTTCCAGTAGGTGTTCGTGCATGTGATGTTGTAGCTGCATGTGGTGGATATACTGCTGAGGAAGTAAAAATCATTGCAGGTGGACCTATGATGGGAAAAACAATCGTAAATGATCAGTTTGTAATTGATCGTAATATGAATGCTCTTACGATATTGGAAAACAAACCATTCCAAAGCATTGCTTGTCTTCGTTGTGGAATGTGTTCTGATCATTGTCCAGCAGGTTTACAACCTGTTCGTATTGCACAAGCAGTTAAGATTGGGGATAAGAGTTCTATGGAACGCTTATGCGCAATGGATTGTATCGAATGTGGGTTATGTACGTATGTATGTCCTTCACGTTTAGATGTAACCGAAAATGTAAGAAAAGCAAAACGTCAATTGATGGCGGCGAAGAAGTAGGGAGGGAAGAATATGAAATATATATTTAATGTTTCTCCAAACCTACGAGCGAAGTTAAGTACGCAACATATTATGCGTGAGTTGATGTTTGGATTATTAGTCGTATTTGCATTTTCATTAGTGTATTATTATCAAGCATATTCTATGGAATATGCACTACAAGCAGTTAAATTGATGGTGGTTTCCATTGCGACAGCATTGGTTACTGAAATTGGATGGGCATTCTTTATGAAGAAGGGTGCAAAGTTTGATTTCGCATATATCAAAGGATTTTTAAATGGAAGTTTTGGTTGGATTACTGCAATCATTTTAACATTGATGACACCAATCAGCATCCGCCCATTTGCCTTAATTGTAGCAACGTTCTTCTCTATCTTTTTTGCGAAGCTGTTGTTTGGTGGTTTTGGAAATAATATCTTTAACCCAGCAGCGGTTGGTAGAGCTATTATATTTGCGACATTCATGGGAGCGACTACCGATGTCATTACATCTGTAACTCCAACAACATTGATTGCGAATGAATTCAATTGGTTAGTAACCGATCCTACCATGATTACGAAGATGATGGAAGAAGTTGGTGGTTTTGGTAAATTGTTTATGGGTTGGTACCCAGGAGCTGTTGGTGAAACCAGCGCTCTCATCATTCTTATCGTTGGAGTTTACTTATCCATTCGTAAAGTCATTGATTGGAGAGTACCTGTTATTTATTTAGGAAGCATCTTTGTATTAACCGCAGGAATTGCATTGTTTAGAGGTGTGGGAGATTATGGTAGCTTACCAGGTGTCCTATGGTATCCACTTCTTCATGTATTAAGCGGCGGTGTTGTGTTTGGAGCTGTATTTATGTTGACTGATCCAGTAACTTCACCTACGAGTGCACAAGGGCGTTGTATCTTTGCATTAGGAGCTGCAATCATCACAGTATTGATTCGTGTGAAAGCAAATTTACCAGAAGGATGTCTATATTCTATCCTTATGATGAACATGTTATCTCCGATGATTGAAAAAGCATTGGATGGGAAACAACTTGCATTGCGTAAGAAAGCAACAATTATCTTTACTACGGTATTTGTAGTAGGATTAGGTAGTGTATTATTAGCAGCAAGTGCAATTGAAGCAAAACAACCAGATCCAAAAGTGTTCATTTCTACAAGTGATGAAGATGTGAATAAGTTTGAAGCTAAGGTTGATGAAAAAGTGGATAATGGAGATGGAACAACAACCTTTAAAATTTCATCTCAAGGATACGCCTCTTTTGAAGATCCTACCATCTACAACAAATTCGAGATCATTGTAAATGTAGAAACAGCAACGGTAGAATCGCTAACACCAACAGAAATTAACGATACTCCATATAAGGGTGATAAGATTGATAATGAATCATTCTTAGGACAATTCAAAGGAATGAATCTTAAAAAAGATATAAAAGTTGAAAAGAACGATGCAGTAAGTGAAGCTACGATTTCTTCTAAGTCATGTGTACGTGCAGTAGAAGAAGTTCGTAAAGCACTTGGATATTAGGAGGTAAGAACATGAAAAAGATTATACATTTGACTGTTTTCTTAGCTCTGATTGCGGCCCTTGCGGGAGCTGCTCTTGGATTTGCGAATAATATGACAGCACCTGTTATTGCGGCAAATGAATTGGCAGCTGAGAAAGATACATTAAAAGTAATTTATCCAGATGGAACTTTTGAACTAGTAGAAAAAGATGTTAGTAAAACAATTCAAAAAATATTTAAAGTAGAAGGCAAAGGTTATATTTTCAAGATGAAGGTATCTGGATATAAAGATGGTACTAGCTTTCTAGTTGCGTTAAAGAGTGATGGAAGCGTAGATGATTATGTAGCCATTAGCAATGGAGATACAAAAGGCTTAGGTACAAAAGTCACGGAAGAGCCTTTTCGAACTTCTTTGAAAGATAAGAACGCTATGAATGGAGATATACTAAACGATGTTATTACAGGGGCAACGGTTTCTAGTAAACCAGTTCTTGAAGGTATTGTAGAAGCTGCCAAATATCAGGCAGAGAATTTGAAATAGGAGGGGATGGAAAAATGAATCGTAAAGAAAATTTTACTGCAGGTTTCCTCCGCGAAAATCCTGTGTTCTCACTGTATTTAGGTTTATGTTCAACCCTAGCCATTACTACGACATTAAACAATGCCATTGGTATGGGAGTTGCGGTTATTATTGTTTTGATTTTATCCAATGTGTTAATTTCATTGGTACGAAATATTACACCTAGTGAAATTCGTATTCCAGTGTACATTGTCATTATCGCAACGTTAGTAAAAGTAATTCAGATGTTGATTAAAGCATATGCGCCTAGTTTAGATAGTGCATTGGGTGTGTTTATCCCATTGATTGTTGTAAACTGTATTATCTTAGGCCGTGCAGAAGCATTTGCTAGTAAAAATGGAATCTTTGATTCCGCACTTGATGGATTAGGAATGGGACTTGGGTATACGGTTTCCATCATCATTATGTCTTTGATTCGTCAAGTATTAGCTACAGGGATTATCTCTTTTGAAAATCCATTTAATGCGGCACAGACATTGTTCTCCTTCCGTGTGATTCCTGAAGATTTCACAATCTCTATGTTTTCACAACCGTTTGGGGCATTCTGTACATTTGCCTGCTTAGCAGCTGGGCTTGCGGCTTTTAAAAGCTACCAGTCAAACAAAGCTAAGAAACAAGAAAAGGAGGCGAATTAATCTATGAATTGGTCAAATTTATTTGTTATGTTGATTACCTTTGTCTTCATCAATAACGTTGTCTTAAATCAATTCCTTGGGATGTGTCCATTTATGGGAGTATCCAAAAAGAGTAGTTCTGCCATTGGAATGGGAGCTGCAGTAACCTTCGTTATTGTTGCGGCATCCATTGCGACCTATGGTTTATACTATGGGGTATTAAAACCATTGAAATTAGAATACATGGATTTGATTACTTTTATTCTAGTCATTGCGGCTTTGGTACAGTTGGTAGAAATGATTATCAAGAAAACAAGTCCTTCACTATATAAAGCGTTGGGTGTGTACTTACCATTAATTACTACAAACTGTGTTGTATTAAACGTAACGTTAAATAACATTACAGCAGGGTATAACTTTGTGGAAATGATTACGTATTCTATCGCAATTCCTGTTGGATTTACATTAGTACTTTATATTTTCTCTACAATACGTGAGAGATTAGATGCCTGTGATACACCACTTTCATGGAAAGGTAATCCAATTGCGCTGATTGTTGCGGCTATTATGGCATTGGCTTTCAGTGGATTGATGGGTCTAGTATAACATGGACTATATCATGCCAGTCATCTATTTAGGGATTCTTGGGGCAGCTTATGCATTCGTATATCACTTGAATCATAAAACACCATTAC
>JAVWJF010000138.1:0-6724 GCA_036639195.1 Longicatena sp. | reverse complement strand
ATTATCTATAACCCACTCGCCAAAATTGTCATCATCAATATAGTTTAAATATTTCGTTAACTCATTATATTTACCCATTACATTTGACCTCCATACCTACTTATATTTATCGCATACACTCTAAAACAAGGATTCCATTTGTTTTTCTATACCATCCACTTGTCATCACTGGAAGTTTCTCCTTAAAGTTCTTCCACTAATATAAGCGCAGTGCACTATGTATCCTATTTATCAATCATCCAGGTAAACAGTAGTGATACCATAATAACCTTCTAGTTCTGCATAGTACACTAGTTTATTTTGGCTTTCAAATGGAATAAACGCTTCGTTTATTCATTCATCTTTCGTAAATCTTCCAACATACGATTTCCAACCTTGGATTGTCGACTTTCAAATTCCGCTCGATTTGTTTTTGCGATAAAATTCAATTCATTTTGTAATTCCCTAGCGGACATACGACGAGCTCCTTGTGCACTTACAATAAGTTGTTCTAATGCATCGGAAGTTGCGACAGTAATATTGTACTTCTCTGCAAGTTCATGTGTTGTTTTTTCAATATAGCTATCTGCCGTTTGGGCAGTCTTCGTATAAACGATATAAATACTTCCATTATAATATTCTTTCTGCATGCGCTCTGGTACGTTATACGCATCGAACACAAGGATCAAAACACATTTCTTATACCCTTGGAAACTACTCATATAATGTGTTAATTGATTCCGAGCAGCATCTAGATTTTCACGTGCCATCTCTTTTAAATTTTCCCAATCATGTATGATATTGTAACCATCTACAATAAAACATTGTGGCTTTGTTTCTTTTACTTGTATCGTCCGCTCATCAAGTGCTACCCGCTTTTCTTTTACTCTTGGTTTTACTTCCCCATAGGTCATACGCATGACGCGTTCCACCTCCGCATCATCGACATGATAGTTGCGTTGTTTCACTACTTGGGATTGTATGCTAAGTGGTGTCCAACATGCCTTTACATGCATATGGTCATAGACTTCATTCCATGGTACATAAAATCCTGATCCATGTGCACAAAATATAGAACCAGTTGGATGCTCTATATCTCGTTCACTATCATAGGCAATTTCTTCTATGATATCCTGTGCATGACTACATTCTTCATACCCCTGTAAACGACATACAAGTTTTCCTTTTCCTTTGGTATATGCATGCAACTCCATTTGATAGTTTTGCATAGCGGATACTGGTGCACTTCCTTGTAGTGTTACACTTTGTTCATCTTCTTTTACAATTTCATAGGAAGCATAACGCATTTGTATATCGTGCATTGCCTTACTCAAATGTTGACGAGGTACTTCTAAACGAAAGGAATAATATGGTTCAAGTAATATACTTGTTGTTGATTTCAAGCCTTGCCGTATAGCACGGTAAGTTGCTTGTCGAAAATCGCCACCCTCTGTATGTTTTAAGTGCGCTTTACCACCGATCAATGTTATTTTTACATCTGTAATATTCGAACCTGTAAGAACTCCGATATGTTCTTTTTCTTGAAGGTGTGAAAGCACTAAGCGTTGCCACTGTCTAGGTAATACGTCTTGAGAACATGTTGTTTCAAATACCATTCCGCTATTTCGTGGAAGAGGCTCTAACAATACATGTACCTCCGCATAATGGCGAAGTGGTTCAAAATGACCAACACCTTCGATAGCTTTTGTGATAGTTTCTTTATAAACAACGCTACCTTGATCAAAGGAAACATCTATGTTCACTCTTTCCTTTATCCGTTGTTTCAATACTTCAATTTGAATCTCCCCCATAAATTGTATTGTGATTTCTTGATGAGCTTCTTGAAAATGTACACATAATTGTGGATCTTCTTCTGCCAATAACAAAAACTGTTTATACATATTGGAAATATCGCAACCTTTTGGTAGAAGTACTTTATAGTTTAAATAAGATGTCAATACAGCTGGTGATGCATCACTCTGTATTCCAAAACCTTCTCCGACAACAACATGCTTCAACCCCTTAACTGCACACACTTGCCCTGCGACAACTTCATTTACCACTTGATATTTACTTCCCGAGTACAAGCGAATTTGGTCCACTTTCTCTAAATCGTTCACTTTTTCTTTTGCTTGTAAGGTACCACCAGTAATTTTCATATGAGTCAGCTTATTGCCTTGTTCATCTCGTGTGATTTTATATACTTTCGCACCAAATTCTTCTGGATATACTTTCGTATCGGTAAAGCAGTGCAGCGCATCTAACAATGCTTCCACACCATCCATTTTTAATGCAGAACCAAAAAAGCAGGGGAATATATGTCGCTTTGCAATATGTTTGCGAATAGAGCCTTGTGCTATTGTAGTATTCTCTATGTATTCATTCAAAAGTAGATCATCACAAAGTGAAATACGCTCCATCCAATCCTCATCCTGTGATGTGAAATCTATACAGGATGCATGAAATTTCTGTTCTAATTCCCTCATCATATGCGTGTTATCAACATGTGCAATATCCATCTTGTTTATAAAAATAAACGTTGGAATTTTGTAATGTTGTAGCAAATTCCATATCGTTTCACTATGCACTTGTACTCCATCTAGAGCACTAATGACCATAATAGCATAATCAATAACTTGTAAAGTTCGTTCCATTTCTGTAGAAAAATCAACATGCCCAGGTGTATCCAATAAGGTAATCCTTGTATTTTCCCATTGTAGCATGGCCTGTTTCGAATAAATGGTGATACCACGATTTCGCTCTTGTTCATCATAATCTAAAAAAGTATCTTTATGATCGACTCTTCCTATTTTGCGTATCGTCCCACTCTTATATAACATGCTTTCAGATAATGTTGTTTTACCTGCATCTACATGTGCTAAAGTACCAATAATTAAATTTCTCATGTGCTCACTCTTTTCATAAGTATATTATAACAGTCTCCTTCTTAAAACTCATTCTTATATTACAAAAAACGTTAGAAATAAATATTTTACAATTTATTGACAGTGTATACTATGCAATATATAATATAGTGCATAAGGAGGTATAGAAATGGACATACAATTAAAAAAAGGATTATTAGAAATATGTGTATTAACAGTTTTAAAGAAAGAAGATTCTTATGGTTATAAAATCGTAAAAGACATCTCTCCTTATATTGAAATTTCAGAATCAACACTATATCCAATACTACGACGCTTAGAGAGTAATGAATGTTTAGATATCTACTCAGTGGAACATAATGGACGATTGCGTAAATACTATAAAATCACAAATGTGGGGCTTGCGGCCATTGATGATTTTTTAAATGATTGGCAACAAGTAATGGATGTTTATGATTTTATTAAAGGAGGAAATGAAGATGCGTAAAGCAATATTTTTAACAGAATTAGAAAAACAAATGATTGGTATTCCACAATTAGAGAAAGAACGATTATTAAATTATTACAATGAAACAATTGAAGATGCCATGGAAGATGGTATAAGTGAAGAGGAAGCAGTCACATCACTGGGTGCTATGGATAACATCTTAAAGCAAATACATGCGGAACACCAGACTCTTGTACAACCCAATGAAGTGAGCAAGTCACATACACCCTATGCGCGCTATATTTTATTATTCTTTTTTTCTCCATTTTGGTTAACAGGAATTGCGATGATCATAACGCTTTATTTAATGTATATTACTCTAGTCTTATTGCTAGGTTGTGCACTCTTGATACCGTTCGTTTTCTTTTTAGCAGGATGCTTTAATATCACAGGGATCATGTTATCCAACTTTGCGTCTGGTATTGTTTTGTTTGGTACTATGTTAGTATCAATTGGTATCACACCTTTACTATATTGGTTATTCATACAAAGTATTCAATTAGCAAAGCTGCTATATTGCAAAGGTATCGAAGCAGGTAAAAAAACATGGAGAAAGGTGGTAGCATAATATGAAAAAATTTAATTCCGTTTTAAATAAGCGAATACTTACTATTTGTATTGGGCTACTTATTACAGGTTGTATTATATGTGGTATTGGTTTTAGCCTTGTAGATTTTGATATTTATAAATTAAACCCAGAGCCAACAGGAAAGATCATAAGTAAAGAAAAGACTGTTGAGAAACAAAATATCGATACCATTCATGTGGATGTACATCATGCCAATGTGACAATTGAGCGAATTGAAGGCGACCAATTTCAACTACAATATGAAGAAAAAGAAGAGAACCCAATAAAAGTTGAGGTGACAAGTAATACACTATCTATGTATCAAAAAGGAAAAACAAAAATTCTACATTTTGGTTGGATGGAGTTTCAAAATAACAATATGTTAAATATCAAACTTCAAGTTCCTAGTGATTATGTAGGTGACCTCTCTGTGTCAACTTCTTATGGAACACTGAAAGTAAGTGATATCACTGGAATCGATGAGCTATCAATTGAAAATGATCACGGTGATATGATAGTAAGTAATATGGCAGTCTCTGAACTATCCATTACCAATGCTTATGGCGCAATACAAGTAAGTGATATCAAAAGTGTAAAAGAAACCTCCATTGAGAACGAGCACGAGGATATTGAAATTGAGAATATAGAAGCAACAAAAATCTCTCTTACAAATGCCTATGGCGCTATTACAGCAGAGCACATCATAAGTCAGCAAGATATTACTTTAGAGAATGAACACGGTACTCTTGAGCTTAATGATATTCAAGCAAGCAACTTCAAAAGTACAACGTCATATTGTGCCATTGATATCGATACTATGAAAATCGAAAATGAGCTACATATTTACAATGAGCATGACAATGTAACACTAACAAATGTACAAAGTAAAAAAAGCACATTTGAAATATCCTATGGCGATGTTGTTTTAAATAAATGGATGAGTGATGAGATAACACTAGATGTAGAGCATGGAAATATTACAAGTAGCATCCTTGGCAAGGAAAATGATTACCATATAACATCTAATGTTGAGCATGGGGAAAATAACCTTGCGAATGAACGCAATAAAGACAAAACAAAAAAACTTAACGTTACGTTAAGTTATGGGGACTTGGATGTGGAATTTTTAGAGCAATAAAACATACTTCCTAATGAAACGCAATCAACATTTAAAGTTGATTGCGTTTTTCTCCACTTGAGTAAATTTAGCTAGATTAATCATCACAATGAGAAGCGTAATTGTAGGCTCATTCACAACCACCTCTAGGTGTACACTGCATTTTGCACCATGTATCACTTAATGGACCAATGCAGTAATCATTTGACTCCATGTTTATTTCTGCTTCAATAACAATTCCTGCACTAGGTCATGTAATTTCCAGACATTGCAATCCTGGTTACCTAAAATGGTAAAGGTTGTATCCAATGTTGGATAATACGAAGTAATATTGCATACACCTGCGTTGCAACCTTCTTTATAAAGACTCGTTATTACCCCATTTCGCTCTATAAACTCAAATCCATAACCGTATTTGATAATCACATCGCCTTGCAGACGTTTCTGCTCTGTCTGCGGTGTGAGCATCTTTTCGTAGATAGGGCTTTTTCTTAAGGTACGAATGAATCTATCCAAGTCATACACCGTGGTATAAGCTCCACTGTCTCCTGTTCCAATTGGCGGATAGGAGTAGATATTTTTCTTCCAGATTTGTTCTGTTTGATTAAAGTAGTAGCCCTCTGCGATATTCTCACCAATATGGTCCATTGCGTGAAAAAGCGTACTTTGCATACCAAAGGGTTTGAAAATGCGCTCTGTGATAAACTCACGGTATCCTTTGCCTGAAATTTTTTCAATTACCAATCCCAATAGAACAAAGGCACAGTTATTATAACGCACAGCAGTTCCGGCCTTGAAGTTTGACTTTTTGTAAGCGAAGTTTTTCAAAAAATCCTTATTCTCGCAAAAAGCGTAGTTTGGAGAATCCACGAAGAGTGCTGAATAATCCTCACCAGATTCTTCATCTGCATCATCAGCAATCCCAGAGGTGTGTGTCAGTAGATGACGAATTTCCACATCCGTAGGGATTTCCGTATTGGACAGGTCAACAAGGTCATGAATTTTATCTGTGAAGCGTAGTTTGCCTTCACTCTCTAATAAAACGATACCAGATGCGGTAAAAAGCTCGGTAATCGAAGCCGTGTCAAAACGGGTATGAATATGGTTTGAAATTTGATACCCTTTATGCGCATAGCCGGAGGTAAACTCGAACGTGGTGTTATCACCTCGTTTGATCAGCGCCACACCAGAAAAATTGTGTTCGTTTACATAACTGTCAAATAGTTCTTTTATTTTCTCGCTCATTTAACCCATCTCCTTCTTCGCTACTAATATAGTAGTTTTCCCCACCCTTCATCACCGATTAAATACCAAACAATGTATTTCCTCTTTCAATCAGTTAATAAACCAAGCATTAGCAAATCTATAATTAAAAATTTTTTAGATTATTGGATTATTATCTAGAAATAATACATATCCATATTTTTCTATATTTTTATGTATTTCAAAATTATGTGTGCCCAGATCAAATCAAAAGTCTTTTTCTCATTTCTATCATGCTCAATTTCTATTATAACTATCCTCCCTACCATAGATCTTTTAAAGTGATTTTTCTTTGATATAACGACTTTGTATAGGATCAAACAAAATGAAGCCACAAGACCTCAAAACTCCTTCAGAAGCCTTGTTACGTTCATCAATATCCGCTGTGATTCTCAGTGCATCAGGAAGAGAAAATATTTTATCTA
>JAVWJF010000137.1:0-6754 GCA_036639195.1 Longicatena sp. | reverse complement strand
TTTGTTCTCATCATTTGACATCACTCTTGCCAAATAGGAAGAGGTAATCATAGATACATCAACACCTAAATGCATTGCTTCTTCACTTGTCCATTTCCCAGTTCCTTTTTGACTTGATGCATCTTGAATCAAATCAATAAGATTCATCTGTGTATCTTCCTCTATTTCTTCAAAGATATTTGCGGTTATTTCAATCAAGAAACTATTCAATCTTCCTTCATTATACCCTTTGAATACACGGGCTAATTCTCTATTACTAAAATGACCGACATGCTTCAACATCAAATATGCTTCACTTATAATCTGCATATCCGCATACTCGATTCCATTGTGAACCATCTTTACATAATGGCCCGCGCCATTCTCTCCTATATATGCACAACAATCCTTTTTATCTTCACTCTTCGCACTGATGCGTTCTAAGATAGGACGAATTTGTTGATATGCTTCTTGATCTCCTCCAGGCATAATACTAGGCCCAAAGCGAGCTCCTTCTTCTCCTCCTGATACACCTACTCCAAAGAATAAAATTCCTTTTTCCTTCAAATAACGCTCTCTTCTAATGGTATCTTGAAAATAGGAATTACCACCATCCATAATAATGTCTCCTTCTCCTAGAAAAGGAAGTAATTGTTCGATAATGCTATCCACTGTATCTCCAGCTTTTACCATCAACATAAGTTTTCTAGGTGAACTTAAAGAATCTACCAATTCTTTTATGGTTTCATACCCTTGAAAATTTTTGTTAGGTTCTTCCTGTAGTAATCGTTTCGTAACTTCATAAGAACGATTGTATCCACCTACATGAAATCCATGATCTGCCATATTGAGCGCAAGGCTTCTTCCCATGACAGCTAATCCAATAATTCCTATATTATTTTTTTGCATGTTCTTTCCCTCCACTTTCAAATGCAATTGCCACACCTTCTGGGATATCGCTCAAACGATCTACAAACGTTAATATTCCACTCACTGTATTTCTATGAAACGCAGTTACATCATTGGTATTACGATTCACACAAAATACATACGCATCATCCTTTGAAATATTCATATCTCGAGGATGATCTCCTCCACAATCTATGGATTGTACAACACACCAATTTATGATATCAATTACACAGAGTTTATTGATTTCTCGAAGCGATACGTATAAAAATCTCTCATCGCGACTCATGCGTATCGCCGCAGCTGATGCGTGTTGTCCTTCATCCAACACACATAAACTCTTTACGATTCGATCATGATCCTTTAGATTTATTGAAAACACTTCACAACTAAGTTCACTCAACAAATAAAGAGTTGCTTCATCGTCGCTAAGCACTCCATGTCGCGGACCCGTTCCCTCTTTAAATTCTATGCTTCTTTTCAATTCTAAAGAAGTTCGTTCATATATCAAAATATTATCCAGTAAGCAATTGGGCACAATCACTTCATCCTGTGTCAACAACACTTGATGTGTACCAGCTTTCTCTTGGATGAAAATCACTTTATCTAAGGTGATTTCATTAACACCTTTATGATAACGTACGACCATACCATCATGATAATTCGCAGTATAAATATAATGTTCATCTTGGGTAATGTAACAAGCAACATGGGTTTCTGTACCATTACAATGCATTAGATTGCTCTTATTTGCCATCACGCAGGGTTTATCTAAATTGCATGGAAATACCAAAGTTTCATAATCATAAGATACATATTTCGCTTCTTTTACTTGTAAATATAAATCATGATGTACAAATTTTTTACTACTTGTATCAAAAGAGAATTCATAAATCCCTTTATCGCCATAGGTTCCAATAAATCCATGAATATTCTTCATACACACCACCTCTTTCTTATGTTGTATCATACGCTTGTTTGCCTCATCTAACAACTAAATTGCTCATACACTAATAGTATACTCTTCTTTCGTAACATGCTATCCAAAACAAAAGACGATTGATTACTCAATCGCCTCAGTCCTATTAATCTTCCTCTTCCACTTCTTTCTTATGTTGTGCAACAATTCCATCTGTAATATTTTGAGGAACGCTATCATAACGTTCAAATTCTTGCATATAAGAACCACGACCTTGCGTCATAGCTCGTAATTCAATTGGATACTTCTGAATTTCTGCTAGTGGTACTTGTGCATTGATAATCTGATAGCCATCTACCATATCCATACCCATAATAGCACCTCTACGTTTATTGAAGTCACCGATAATTGTACCTGTAAAATCATCTGGCACACGAACAGTAACATTCATAATCGGTTCTAAAAGGATCGGTTTGGCATCTACCATACCCGCTTTATAAGATAAACGAGCAGCTAATTTAAATGCCATTTCACTAGAGTCTACATCATGATATTTACCATCCATTAAGGTAGCCTTCACATTCACAACTCGATATCCTGCTAAAACACCATGATGCATACATTCGCGCAAACCTACTTCTACTGCAGGGAAATATTGACGTGGTACTGCACCACCAAATACTTTTTCTTCAAATACCATTTCTTCTACATCTGGATTTGGCGCAAACTCTACAAATACATGCCCAAATTGACCATGTCCACCAGATTGTTTCTTATGACGCCCTTCTGCTATCACTGTCTTGCGGATCGTTTCGTGATAAGGTACTTTTGGAGTTTCAAGACGTACTTCTACTTTATATTTCGTACGTAGTTTAGCTAAAATAACTTCAATATGTTGATCACCAACTCCATATAAAATCGTTTGTTTTGTTTCAGGATGATTCTCTAATCGCAATGTTGGATCTTCTTCACACATTCTAGCAAGTGCATTACTCATTTTATCTTCATCATTCTTAGAATTAGGGAATACTGCCATACCAAGCATTGGTGTAGAGAATGGAACTGGCTCTACCATATAGTGCTTTGTTTTTTCACATAGAACATCATTGGTTTGTGTATACTGCAATTTCACAATTGCACCAATATCTCCTGTAAACAATTTACCAACGGCTGTTTGATGCTTTCCTTTGATAATAAAGATACTAGATATTTTTTCTGTTTTCTCTTTATTTGTATTATAAACAACAGAATCACTGCTCATAACACCTGCTAATATTTTTACATAGGATATGCGTCCCACAAATGGATCCACAACTGTTTTGAACACTTGTGCACATAAATTTTCTTTCTCGTTTGTTTCCAAGATAACATCTTCATTCTTTTCAACGTCACGAACGCTAATACTTCCACTTTCTCCATACGTTGGGAAATATTTAATAATCAAATCCATCAAACGTTCAATACCAATCGTATGCGTGGCACTTCCAGAGAATACTGGACGAATGTCTCCACTACGCACACCCAAACGTACTCCTCTTGTTAATTCAGCTTCACTAAACTCTTCACCACTGAAGAATTTTTCCATCAATTCATCGTCACCCATCGCAACAGCTTCTGCGATTTGATCTTTATAATCCTTCACCATTGCTTCCATATCTGCTGGAACTGGCTGTGCTTTTTCAGGATCTGCTAATGGACCTTCATAATACCAAGCTTTATCTCTAAGGATATTAACGGATCCAATAACTTTACCATTTTCAACGATTGGTACTTCAAAAGGAATTACACTTTTTCCAAAAGTATTACGTAGTGTATTGTATGCCGTATCAAAAGAGGCATTATCTTCATCTAATTTATTCACAAAGAAAATGGTAGGTGTATTATGTTTTTGCGCATTTTCCCATGCTGTTTGTGTTCCAGGTTGAATCGCATCTTTCGCATCCACAACAATCAATGCACTATCACCAACTGCAATACCCTCTTCAACTCCTCGAATAAAATCGATATATCCTGGTGTATCTAAGAAGTTGATTTTACAATCTTTCCATTCGATTGGTACTAAGGTTGCATAAACAGAAATCCCTCTTCTTATTTCTTCTGCATCATAATCAATTAGGGAACTTCCCTCACTCGTTACACCAAAGCGATCACTTGCTTTTGTATAGTACAACATGGATTCTAAAACTGCTGTTTTACCAACACCACTATGACCTAGGACAACTACATTGCGTACTTCATGACTCAAATAGTCTCTCATATGGACGTCCTCCTATTTCAAAATTGGCTTCAATTGAGCCAAGCATTCATTTCTTACATAGTGAATTGCTTTGTTACCTTCTTTATCCATTAAATCCTTATCTGCACCATTCGCAAGCAATTCTTCTACTAATGAAAAATAGCCTCCATAAGCAGCACGCATCAATGCGTTACATCCATTATTATCACATAAGTTTACATCAGCACCACGTTTGATTAACATTTGGATTACGTCTTTTTTAAACGCAACACAAGCCTCCATCAAAGCACTTCTTCCCACTTCATCTTGTGCATTAATTTCTGCACCAGCATCCAACAATACTTCAACACAGCGATCATGTCCTAAAAATGCTGCACGCATCAAAGAAGTTCTTCCACGATCATCTGCTTTATTTACATCTGCACCAGCTTCAATCAACTTCTTACAAATTGTTTTATTTCCTTTTTTCGCAGCACCCATAATTGCTGTCTTTCCTTTATTATCTTCGATGTTCACGTCAGCACCATTGTCAAGCAACACCCTCACGATATCTTTATAATCGCGTTTCGCCGCACGCATCAAGCCAGTTCTTCCGTCTCCATTTTGATAATTGATGTCACAATTCTTCGCAATCTCTGCGCATACAGTCGCAAAATCACCATTTGCACATGCATCCCAAAAAGCCTTGTTTAATGTCTGATCCATTTTAAATTCCTCCTTATATTATATAGAATCAAAACTTGAAAAAAAACGGACGCAAAGCAGTTACGCTCTACATCCATTCAAAAACCATACACAAGCCCCAGTACATCTTCTACTGGTACGTCGCGAAGCGCTCTTTCATCTTGATATACAATATTTCTATCCATGTGAATCACGCTCCTTTTTCTTGTTTATAAGTATATTGTATCCTATTTAGATAATTTTGCAAGCGATTTCATAGAACTTTTTATCTTTTTACAAAATGAAAATTTTTCACTACATTTTATACATCATTTCTACGATATTCTACTAACATTTTATGCGCTCCTTACAAAACAAGACCTTAAAATTTTAGTTATAATAAAGGACGCTCATCACAAGCGTCCTTTAAAATCTTCATAACCAAATTCCTTTAAACAAATAAGTTCCTCTTCTTTTGTATATAGATAAATCCAAGGCAAGGGCATCCCATTAAAGGTATTATTCTTCACCATAGTGTACATTGCCATATCTTGAAATAAGATACGATCTTTATTTTTTAGGGGTGCTTCGAAGGAGTATTCTCCAATTACATCTCCTGCTAGACATGTATTTCCCGCAAGGATATAGGAGTGTTTTTTATCATTGGGAGTGCTAGCGCCGACCACAAGTGGTCGATAGGGCATCTCTAATACATCCGGCATATGACATGCCGCTGAGGTATCTAGGATCGCTATCTTTTTATCATTTTCAATGATATCAAGTACGCTACTTACAAGATAGCCTGCATTAATTGCGACAGCTTCTCCTGGTTCCAAATACACTTCTACATCATAGGTGGCTTGCATGTGTTGAATTAGTTTCTTTAGTTTATGGACATCATATCCTTGCTTACTAATATGATGTCCTCCCCCCATATTCAACCACTTTACATGGTGTAAAAGCTCATGGAAATCGCGTTCAATTACGTGTAGGGTACGCTCTAAAGTATCTGCACCTTGTTCGCACATCGTATGGAAGTGAAGTCCTTCAATGCCTTCTATATTCACATGTTGTAATTGTTCTTTGCGAATTCCCATACGAGAATTCGGTGCGCAAGGATTGTATAAGTCCACTTCAATTTCGGAATATTGTGGATTGATACGTAAGCCGCAAGATACCTTATTTATGGCTTTATGCTTCCATTTTTCCCATTGTGCAACTGAATTAAATACCACATGGTCACTGACTTCAAGGATCTCATCCATTTCCTCATCTTTATAAGCTGGGGAAAATGTGTGTACTTCTTTTTTCATTTCTTCTTTACCAAGTTTTGCCTCATATAAGCCACTACTCGTTACTCCATCCAAATACTCTCCTATTAAAGGAAAGACTTGATACGTAGAGAACGCTTTACTTGCTAATAGAATATGAGCACCTGTTGTATCTATGACATCTTTTAGAATTTCAAGATTATGAAGGAGGGCTTTTTCATCTAGGACATAGGCAGGGGTGTGAATTTTATCCTGCCACATATTCATCAACCAACGTTGGATTATGTTGCACATTCCAAGGCAATCCACATTTCATGAGTGCTTCCATAAACGGATCTGGATTGAATTCTTCTACATTGTAAACTCCTGCTTTTTTCCATTTTCCTTGTAGGATCATAGTAGCCCCAATCATTGCGGGTACTCCTGTTGTATAGGAGATGGCTTGTGAACCAACTTCTTTATAGCATTCTTGATGGTCACATACATTATAGATATATAAAGAGTGTTCTTTGCCATCTTTTATTCCTTGGAAAATACAACCGATATTGGTCTTACCAACAGTACGAGGTCCAAGAGAAGCTGGATCTGGTAATACCGCTTTTAAAAATTGAAGAGGAACAATTTCTTTTCCTTCGTACATAATTGGTTCAATAGAAGTCATTCCTACATTTTCTAAACACTTTAGATGTGTTAAATAACTTTGACCAAATGTCATAAAGAAACGAATACGTTTAATACCTTTGATGTTGTTACCAAGGGATTCTAGTTCCTCATGAT
>JAVWJF010000136.1:0-6757 GCA_036639195.1 Longicatena sp. | reverse complement strand
ATGTGTATTGTCCTGTAGTGAAGCTTATAAGGGATTCTTGAAACTAAGAGAAGATGGAACATTTGAAACAATCGCAGTGGATTGTATCTTCCCAATTCTACATGGTAAAAATGGAGAAGATGGAACGATTCAAGGATTGTTTGAACTCAGTGGCATTCCTTATGTTGGATGTGGACATATGAGTTCTTCTGTTTGTATGGATAAAGAAATGACACATATTATATTAGAACATGCAAGTGTACCTTGTGCTCCTTATATTTGTGTATACAAAGAAAAAGATATGGATTATAAAGCAATCTATGAAAATGCTGTAGAAACATTAGGGTTACCAATATTTGTGAAACCATGCAATGCGGGAAGTAGTTTTGGAATTAGTAAAATTCAAGAGTTTGAGGGATTTGAAAAAGCTATGGAAGATGCGTTTTATCATGATGGAAAAGGTAAATTGGTACTTGAAACAACGATTGAAGGGTTTGAAATTGGTTGTGCAGTTATGGGGAATCATGACATATTTGCAGGGAATGTAGATGAAATTGAAACCAGTGCACCATTCTTCGATTATGAAGGAAAGTATCAAATGGTAGATTCTCATATCTATTGTCCAGCAAGAATCAGTGAAGCGTTAAGAGAAGAAGCACGTGTATTAGCAAAACGTGCCTATAAAGCTTTAAACTGTACTGGTATGACACGTGTGGATATGTTTAAAACACCAGAGAATAAGATTGTGATTAATGAAGTGAATACAATTCCAGGATTTACCGATACATCACGTTATCCTACAATGATGAAAGAAGCGGGGATTATGTTCCCGGATTTGATTGATCGTTTAGTAGATTTAGCAATGAACAAACAATAAAGAGGTGAGGACCGTGCTTGAGAGTGATACAAGATCATGGCTTGAGATTCATTTGTCCAATATCGGACATAATATCAAAGAAATACAAAAACTGATTCCATCATCAAGTAAGATTATGGCAATCGTTAAAGCAAATGCATATGGGCATGGAGATATTGCTTGTGCAAAAGAATTAGAGAAATGTGGCATTGATTTCTTCGGTGTCAGTAGTGTGGATGAAGGGATTACCTTACGTGAGAATGGTATTCACTCCCCAATTTTAATCCTAGGATATACTCCTCCTGTACATTTTCATTATCTTCATGAAAAAAACTTGTTACAGACCTTTGTATCTTTGGAATATGCACAAAAAGTAGATGCTTATTGTGCACAACATCAAGTGTGTATCAAAGGGCATGTAAAAGTAGATACAGGTATGTCAAGGATTGGGATTGTTGCGCAAGAGCATGAATACCATATTGAAGACATTAAACAAGTGTATCAACTACAACATATAGAAACTTGTGGAATCTTTTCTCACTTTAGTGTGAGTGATGGTTTAGAAGAAGACAATGTAGCCTATACGAAACAACAGAAGATTATGTTTGATCGTGTTCTACAGGATTTAAAAGAGGCAGGGATCGAGGTAGGAACACGTCATTTACAAAATAGTTATGGAATTTTAAACTATCCTGAACTATCCTATGATTATGTAAGACCTGGTTTGTTATGGATGGGTGTTACTAGCGATGATGCAGTTAAAATCAATACCGCTCCTAACTTTTTGCCAGTCATGGAGTGGAAAGCGAATGTATCCTTAGTGAAAACCATCCAAAAGGGTGTTAATGTGAGCTATGGAAGGCATTTCAAGGCATCTAAGCCAACAAAAGTCGCATCGTTATCTGTTGGGTATGCAGATGGTTATCCACGCTGTGTATCAAATAAGGATAGCCATGTGTTGATTCATGGAAAAAAAGCAACTATCATTGGAAACATCTGTATGGATCAGATGATGATTGATGTAAGTGATATTGATGATGTAAAAGAGGGAGATGTAGTGACCTTATTTGGGAATGATCAAGAAGAACATCTAAGCATTGATGAACTTACTCGATTAGCAAATACCATCAACAATGAAACTCTTTGCTGGATCAGCGCAAGAGTGCCAAGAATCTACAAATAGCCGATCAAGGCTATTTTTTATGAAGGAGAGAGAATATGCAAAAAAAGAATTATTATGCGATAGATATTGCGAAATTTGTAAGTGCATTGCTTGTCATATGCATTCATACAGCACCACTTGTAGATATTAATATGGACGCGAACTTTGTCCTAGTACAAGTATTATCACGTGTGGCAGTACCATTCTTCTTTATCACTTCAGGTTTCTTCTTTTTTCAGAAAATTGATTTGCAAAGAGAATGGAACGATTATGAAAATATACAAGTATTAAAACACTATTTAGGAAGGCTCTTTAAAATCTATGTCATTTGGACGATTCTTTATCTTCCATTTACCTACTGGATTATGCGATCAGGGGATGGTGTTACATTTGCGGCGATCTTACGTTATGTGCGAGATTTCTTCTTTATGGGAAGCTTTTATCACTTGTGGTTTTTACCAGCACTTATGTTTGCGGTATTTGCTGTTTATTATTTGGTTACCATGTTAAATGTAAAGAAAACGATTTGGATTACCCTTCTATTGTATTTGATTGGAATGATGGGAAATGTATATCCAAAATTATTAGAAGGAATTCCAGTTGTGGACTTTATATGGAAATACTATGTAGATATTTTCTCTACCACTCGAAATGGATTGTTTTTTGGAATGATATTTATAGCACTTGGAGCATATTTCTCTAAACATATGCTCTATGTGAAGAAACCAGTGTTATTTGTAGGTTTCTTGATTTCTCTAGCGTTATTGTTTGGGGAATGTTATCTATTGAAAGCAAATGGCTTTATGAGTGATTTAGCAAGTATGTATGTGATGTTAATCCCATGTGTAAGCTTCTTGTTTTTATGGTTGAAACGTATCGATCTTCAAAAACAAAAAATATACCGAACACTTCGACAGATGTCATTGTTGGTATATGTATCACATATCATGTTTGTCAGCGTCCTAATATGGACAATGCCAGAGTTGAATTCCTTATTAGGATATTTCATTTCTGTTGCGGCAAGCCTGGTATTCTCTTATGTGATTCTTTGGATATCTAGAAGAATCCATATACTAAAAGCAGTATACTAAGGACGAGGTGAATGTATTGATAAGAATCCAACAGCTAAAACTATCTCTAGATGAGGAACTAACAATTCTTCCAATAAAGATTGTAAAGAAATTACGTATTCCAGAAGAAGAGTTATTATCCTATCATATAGTGAAAGAAAGTATTGATGCACGAAAAGCAGAAGATATTCATTTTACATATACCGTAGATTGTAAAGTAGCAAATGAAACAAAGCTATTAAAGTATAAAATGAAAGATGTATCAAAAGCTGTGAAAGAACGTTACCATATGCCCAAAAAAGGTGTAGTCGGTTTAAAGCATCGCCCAATCGTCATTGGGTTTGGCCCAGCGGGTATGTTTTCTGCATTGTTGTTAGCACAACTTGGGTATCAACCTTTGGTGTTGGAACGTGGAGAATGCGTTGAAAAACGTGTGAAAAGCGTAGAACGTTTCTGGAAAGAAGGTGTTCTTGATCCTTCTAGTAATGTACAGTTTGGAGAAGGTGGAGCAGGTACATTCTCTGATGGAAAATTAACCACTCGTGTAAAAGATACAAGAATTATTAAAATATTAGAAGAACTGGTACGCTTTGGTGCACCAGAAGAAATTTTATATCAGGCACATCCTCATATTGGTACAGATTATTTAAGAAATATTGTGAAACAAATGAGAGAAGAAATTATTCGATTAGGTGGAGAAATTCGTTTTGAAACGAAGGTAGAAGATTTCGTAATCGAACAGGGTGAACTTGTAAAAGTAATTGCCAATGGAGAAGAAATCCCTTGTGAACAAGCTATCCTTGCGATTGGTCATAGCGCAAGAGATACTTTTGAAACGTTAATGGATCGTGGATTTTCTATTCACGCCAAAGCATTTGCGATTGGCGCAAGAATCGAACATCCTCAAACCTTAATCAATCAAGCACAATATAAACAACATGCGGATCATCCACGCTTAAAGGCTGCGGACTATCGTCTTGTACATACAGCAAGCAATGGAAGAGGTGTATACACCTTCTGTATGTGTCCTGGTGGCAGTGTTGTACCTTCTACATCCATTGAAGGTGGAGTTGTAGTGAATGGAATGAGTGAACATGCGCGAGATCAAGAAAACGCAAACAGTGCAGTTCTTGTACAAGTGCGTACTTCTGATTTTGATGATGATCCTAGAAAAGGAATACAGTTACAAAGTGACATAGAGAAAAAAGCGTATCAACTAGCAGGAAGTAATTATCATGCACCTGTACAACTTGTGAAAGATTTTCTAGCAGGGACTCCATCCACAACCGTTGGTTGTGTGAAACCTAGTTATGCATTAGGTGTTACGCCTTGTAATTTACAAGACATCCTTCCAAGCTATGTATACGAAGCGATGCAAGAGGGAATTGTGAATTTTGATCGTAAAATCAAAGGATTTGCGATGGATGACGCAATACTTACGGGAGTGGAAACAAGAAGTTCTTCTCCACTACGCATTGAACGAGAAAAAGATACATGCAACTGCATTTCTGTAAAAGGAGTATATCCTTGTGGAGAAGGCGCAGGATATGCTGGTGGTATTGTATCTGCGGCAATCGATGGATTGCGATGTGCAGAAAAACTAATCGAACTATATCAATACGAAAAAAAGTAACGTTATGTTACTTTTTTTGTACCCTTTAATCGATACGAACCTTTGACATTAATTGTTTCATATGTTGGATGAACTCATTGAAATCCTGCATTTGTAATAGTTCTCTTACATGTACAGGTTCACTTAATATTTCAATAATTTCTTCAAAGATTTCAGAGAATACTTTTCTGGAATCTTCATTGATTCCAATTAAGGCGATGATATGTACTGGATGTGATCCCCATGGAATTGGTTCTTCACTTATCGCAATGGATATAAAACTAGACTTTGTATTCTTCGATAAGGAATGAGGAACTGCAACATCTTCAAAGGCCGTGCTCGACATATGCTCTCTTGCGAGTACATCCTCATAGAAGGATGTTTCCGTATAATCGAGCTTTACAACATCTCTACACATGATTTCTAGTGCTTCTTCTTTATCCTTAAAGGACGGGTTTTTATAGAAGAGACGTTGATCAAAGAAATTCATCAAATATGCTTTTAACGCATTTCCTTTCTTTGTTTGGCTGATGCGTTCAATCGCATCTCGTATTGCGCGAGTATCTTTTTCTGTAAGGAAGGGGTGTATAGTAACAGAAGCGTTCGCAAAAGGCATGTCGATCGTAGATATAATTAGGTCTGCATGTAATAAGCCAGGGTTGTAATTGTTAATGGAGATGGCATATTTCATATTGATACGTTGATCAAATTGTCGCATGATTTTATCTAATACATTCTTATGAATGGAATAATAATCTGCATAAATAAAGGCACACGTCACTTTGTTTTTACTTTGTACATTATTTTCAAAGTAGCTTCCGATATGAAAGGCAATAAAGGCAATTTCATCCTCATTTAAAACTACTTGATAATCACGTTTAAATTCTTGTGCGATAAAGACTGCAATATCATAAATCAATGGATACGATGTTTTGATTTTAGCGGTTAAAGGGTTCTTGGCATAATATTCATTTTCTACGCGGTTAAATAAGTTTTTGACATGTACAGTAAACTTCGTTATAAAGTCTTCATCAAAAGCATCTAAATAGTAATTAAGTTCCACTTTTCGTATGACATTATGGGCAATATCAATAAATTTTTGTTCGATATATTCACTAATATTTTCTGAAGTAATAAAGGAATAATCCAATATCGTTGTATGATTGGATATAATCAATACCAAATTGTACAACTCTGTATCATTAATTTTAACATCATAGGTTGTTTCTATAAAACTTTGAATTTGGGTGCTCACTTGATATTGTTTACTCTTTTTCACTCTATCTAAATCAATTTCATCTTTCATAATGCATCCATTGCGAATACGATCAATCATGATGATGAGATGCAGTGCTGTATTGTTTAGGGTATAATCATTCGCAAATATATCATTTTGTGAAAATATATCTCTTATATTTTTTCGAAAATCCCAAAAATGATAATGGAAGGTCAGTAGTTGAACTTCATCTTTCAGGATAAAGTTATCATAACTATCAGAAGATATGAGGTGACTCATGAAGGTACGCTTGTTCATTTCATTTCCTTCTACCAACAACATATTCTTATTGCGAATCAAATGTAAATTGTGATCGCGTAGAATGCTTCGGATTTCTTTTAAATCAGTTTCAATCGTCGCACTACTAACAAATAGTTCATCGCTTAAATCAAAGATATCATATCCTTCTTTGATACAAATTAGCTTTTGTAGGATATAGTTCTTCCTTGTTTCTGGAGTTTCGATGGTACGTGTTGGTGTACGTTCTTGTATATCTGCATATAAGCCTTGATCCATACAATATCCACGATAGTTGGATAGTATGACTGAGGCATTATAAAACGCATTGATATTTACTACATACTTACGAATCTGACGAGTGGATACGCCTAGCTTGTCGGCTAGTTCTTGTGCAGGTACATATCGTTCTTCACGCTCATCTCGTAACAATATGACCAACTGATCTTGTTTTTTTATTTTCATATGTTCACCCCAATGAAAAGACAGTATTGTCCTATTATGCTACCTACAGTATATAAAAGAAGCTTCCTTGATACAAATGGAATTAGTTCCCATCTAGAGG
>JAVWJF010000135.1:0-6778 GCA_036639195.1 Longicatena sp. | reverse complement strand
ATCATATTTATCCTTTGACAGAACTTGTTGATAGAATAAAGAAGGACAAGATAACAGAACTTATCTTAGCGGAGCCAAATCTTCCTCAAGAACATTTAGACAAAATTGTAGGTATCGCTAATCATTATGTGAAAAAAATAAAATTTGTTCCTAGAATCAAAGATTTAGTAACGTTCGATACTGCAATACAGGATTTGGACGGTTTATTAGTGATTTCAAAGACGAATGAGAAAAAAAGTATTACTAAAAATGTTGTGAAGAGGTTCATAGACATTTGCATGGGTTTATGTGGGTGTATCTTCTTATTACCATTAACATTATATGTTCGTCATGTGAATCGTAAGAATGGTGATTATGAACCAGTATATTTCAAACAAGAACGTATTGGTAAAGATGGTAAAATGTTTGTGATGTATAAATTTCGAACGATGGTGCCACATGCTGAAGATATATTAAAGGATTTGATGGAACAAGATCCTTTGATTAAAGAAGAGTACACAAAGAATAAAAAATTGAAGGAAGACCCAAGAATTACAAAAGCTGGGCATTTGTTACGAAAAAGAAGTCTGGATGAATTTCCACAATTTATCAATGTATTAAAAGGGGAAATGAGCATTGTTGGACCTCGTCCATATTTGCCTCGTGAAAAAGAGGATATGTGTGAGTACTATGACAGTATTATCATGTCCAAACCAGGAATCACTGGTATGTGGCAAAGCCATGGAAGAAACGATGTTGGATTTCGAGATCGTTGTGTTATGGATGATTATTATAATCGTAATTGGAGCCTATGGTTAGATACTACGATTCTCATCAAAACTTTGAAAAGTGTACTTGTAAAAGACGGTGCGTTTTGAGCCCATTGGAGGAAAATAAATGAACGAGAATATAAATACAGAAAGAAAATCAGATGAAATAGAAATAGATTTAAGTCAATTCTTCCTTTTATTAAAAAAGCATATAACACTAATTGTCATTTCAACAACGATCTGTGCAGCTATTTCACTTTTGATTACCGTGTTTTTCATTGAGAAAAAATATGCTAGTACGGAAACCATTTATTTAACACCTAAAGTTACTGACCAGGGAACGGTTGATGCTAGTTCTGTAAATTCTAATACGATACTAGTGAATAACTATGTTCTTATGATTAAGGGTGAAAATGTTTTAAGCAAAGTCGCGGAGAAATTAGATTTACCGAGTGTTGATGAGGTGAAAGCAGCAGTCTCAGTTTCAAATGAACCAGATACACAAATTATAAATGTTATAGCAAAAACTGATGATCCTACAAAATCGAAACAGATTGCGGAAACAACAGTCGATATATTCTTTACTGAGATGAAGGATAAACTAAACATTGAAAACTTAACAATTATAGATTCGGCAAAAATCAATACGACAGCAGTTTCACCAAGCAAGAAAGTGAATTTATTGTTTGGAGCATTTATTGGAATTGCCCTCTCTTGTGGATATGTATTCTTAAAATTCATTCTTGACAAGCGCTTAAAGAACAGTTTCGAAGCAGAATCATTCTTAGGAATACCGGTACTTGTAGAAATACCATATTACAGGGAATAGATCAATGCTAGTAGATATACATACACATTTAGCGTGGGGTATTGATGATGGATTGGAAACAATAGAAGATGCAAAGAAAGCACTTGAGAATGCAAAACAAGATGGAATATCAAAAATAATTGCAACACCTCACTTTGTTCCTGGGACGCATAATGCATGCGATAAGGAACGTATAAAATCGCGTATAGATGAATTTATTAGTTTAGCAAAAACTTACGATATTGAAGTTTACGCAGGTTGTGAAGTGTTCTTGAATTTTGAATATTTGGAAATGATTCAGAACAATACAGTTATACCACTTAACAATTCACGTTATTTGCTTGTTGAATTTGATGTGAGAAAAGATATTACAAAAAGAGTGGATATAGAAGATATGTTGTACGAAATCAAAATTAGAAATTATGTCCCAGTAATAGCACATGCAGAACGATATTTTCACAGCCACATAGATTTAAAAAGAGTTCGTACATGGATAGATAACGGATGTCTAATTCAAGTGAATCGTGGTTCCATCTTAGGTTTACATGGAAGCCAAAATGAATATAATGCACATAAGTTACTAAAGAGTGCGCTTGTTCATATTGTGGCATCAGATGCGCATTATGTAAGCGGAAATCGAAACTGTAGACTAAACGATGTTTATGAAAAAATATCTTCGAAATATGGTAAAATTAACGCAGATTTATTATGTATAGAAAATCCGATGCATATTATTCATGACGAGTCTGTTGCATCAATGAAGATAAAAAAAAGTTTATGGAATCGCATTTATAGTAGAGAGGTGTAAACATGAAACTACCTAAAATTAAGAGAAATAGAGATGTGAGTACCAAAAAGGATCAGTTTGATCAAAAAGAAGTATTTCGTCAATTGCGTACCAATATCGAATATTCTTATTTCAACAATAAGCAGCTACAAGTTATAAGTTTTTCTTCTACAAGCCCCAAAGAAGGAAAGTCCACAGTTTCAAGTAATTTAGCAATGATAAGCATAGCGAAATATCATAATGTTTTGATTATAGATTGTGATTTAAGAAAACCTGGACAACATAAAATTTTCGATGTATCTAATGCAAAAGGGTTGAGTGATTTACTGTTCGATTTGGATAATGTAAACATCAATGATAATACATATTTTCAGCGATTCAAAGAGAATGCCAGTGAAGGAAGGTTGTATTTGTTAACATCAGGGACAAAGGTCCCAAATCCACAAGAATTATTGGGAAGTGAAAAATTTGAAATCCTATTAGAAAAACTAAGAAAGAGATTTGATTTTATCATTTTAGATTGTCCACCAGTTACCGCAGTGTCAGACGCTATCCCGGTAGCAAGACTTAGTGATGGTTTGGTATTTGTTATTTCTGCGATGGATACGAAAAAGAATGATGCTAAAAATGCAATTACCCAATTCAAACGAAATGGCGTAAACATTCTTGGTATAGTATTGACGAAAGTTGATAACGAACAGGCTAATTACTACAACTACTATTATTGATATGGCTGAAGTGCAAACACGCTGGTATATACTTTACGTATATGGTGGAAGAGAAATGCAATTATGCGATTACCTCAATCACGTGGAAAATCTTTATGCATTTACCATCCAAAAAGAAGTTGCTCATAAACGACAAGGAAGCATGTTCACGGTACTGAAGCCAATGTTTCCCTCTTACATATTTGTGGAAACACTCCTTGACCATGCATGCTTTACACAACTATTCAATAGGTTACGAAGTGAAAAGGGTGGGCTAATCAAGGAGCTAAAGTACGATGATGAAATACCTTCTTTACTACCAGAAGAAAGACAGTATTTAGAACGTTTAGTGAACTCTGATAAGGTTGTAGAAACATCAAAAGGTTTTGTCGAAAATGATAAAGTTGTTATCACAGAAGGGCCTTTGATGGGATATGAGAGTAGTATTGTAAAGATTGATAGACATCAAAGGAAAGCGGAATTAGAATTAAGGGTATTAGACAATGTTTTAAGAGTTACTGTTTCTTTAGAAATAGTTAAAAAGATATAAAGTAGAAGCAATGGTTGTTGAGGCACCTTGTGAAAACTTTAAGGATATACTTCAACGTTCAACACTTCATGTGGGGGAGGGAGGGAGTGTATCTTTTTTATATCAAAATCTTAAAACTAAAAAGGGAGTGGAAGTAATTGGAAAAGAATGATAAAAAGTTGAGGATTGCGATGCTTGGGCATAAACGAATTCCTTCCCGTGAAGGAGGAATTGAGATTGTTGTCGAAGAATTGTCAACTAGAATGGTAGCGATGGGACATGATGTTACTTGTTACAATAGGAAAGGACATCATGTTTCGGGGCAAGAATATGATAACGCCACAAAGGAAAATTCTTACAAAGGAATAAATATCAAAACTGTTTTTACAATAGATAAAAAAGGACTTGCAGCAGCAACATCATCATTCTTCGCTTCAATAAGGGTAGCATTTGGCAAATATGATGTAGTACATTATCATGCAGAAGGTCCATGTGCTATGATGTGGATACCGAAATTGTTTGGAAAAAAATGTGTTGCGACTATTCATGGACTTGATTGGACGCGTCCTAAATGGAGTGGCTTTTCTAGAAAGTATATCAGATATGGAGAAAAAATTGCTGTAAAATACGCTGATGAAATTATTGTACTAAATGAGGCAAATAAAAAGTATTTTCTTGAAACTTATAATAGGAAAACAATACTCATACCAAACGGAGTAAATAAACCTGATATAAAAAAAGCAAAAGAAATAACAGAAAAGTTTGGATTACGTAAGAATTCGTATATATTATATCTCGGTAGAATCGTTCCAGGAAAAGGACTAAATTATTTAATTAAGGCCTATAAAAATATAACAACAGATAAAAAGCTTGTAATTGCAGGGGGAACAAGCGATACAGATGAGTATATGAAAGAGCTCAAGGTGCTTGTCCAAAATGACCAAAGAATCATATTTACAGGGTTTGTACAAGGGATGTTATTAGAGGAACTTTATAGTAACGCATATATTTACACATTACCATCGGATTCAGAAGGCATGCCTATTGGTTTGCTTGAAGCAATGAGTTATGGGAACTGTGCTTTATGTACGAATATTATTGAAATATCCGATGTGGTTGAAAATAAGGCTATATTATTCGAAAAAGGAAACATGATTGAATTGCAAGAAAAGATAGAATGGTTACTAAAAAATTATGATATTGTTCACGACTATAAGGAAATATCTAGAGATTTCATTTGTGATAAATATAGATGGAATAATGTAGTTGATAAAACATTAGCTGTTTATAAGTGATATAATGGGGAGATTATTATGATAAGAATTTTGCAAGTTGTAAACACAATGAATCGCGCAGGACTTGAAACTATGCTCATGAATTACTACAGGCATATTGATAAGACAGAAATTCAGTTTGACTTTTTGACTCACAGACCCGATAGAGGCGATTATGATAATGAAATTGAGGAAATGGGGGGCAAAATTTATTATGCGCCAAGATTATATCCTAAAAACTATCCTAACTATTTCCGCTGGATGAAAAAATTCTTTGCAGATCATCCAGAATATAGAATTATTCACTCACATATCGATGCAATGAGTTTTTTGCCTTTATTAGCTGCAAAAAAATCGAAAATTCCAGTTAGAATTGCGCATAGCCATAGTACTTCTATCGATAAGGATTATAAATATTTTCTAAAGCAATTCTTTCGTTCAAGAATAAATCATATATCTACAAATCGTTTAGCATGTGGAGATGATGCTGGCCTTTTTTTGTTCAAAGGAAAATCTTTTTGCATAATTCCGAATGCAGTAGACGCTTCTAACTTCTTTTTTAACGATCAGATTAGATTAAAGAAGCGCCGAGAACTTAGTGTAACTGATGAATTTGTAGTTGCTCATGTTGGCAGATTTTATTATCCAAAAAATCATATGTTTTTGGTTGAAATTTTCAAGGAAATAATAAAATTTGAGCCAAAGGCATTACTCCTTCTTGTTGGTACTGGTGAGAAAGAAAATGAAGTTGTTCAATATGTTTCAGAATTAGATTTAAATAAAAATGTTCGCTTTTTAGGGAATAGAGACGATGTCGCCGAGTTATATCAGGCCATGGATGTTCTTGTGTTACCATCATTGTTTGAAGGCGTTCCACTGGTGGGCATTGAGGCGCAGTTTGCAGATTTACCTTGTTTTTTCTCAAACAAAGTTCCTAAAGAAGTGAAATTTATTGAGAAAACTAAGTTTATTAGTTTGGATGCATCGGCAGAAAAATGGGCAAGAGATATTGTTGCTACTAAGAGAACGCTTTCGAAAAGAGATAAAATTGAAAATAAATATTGTAAATTTGATATAAAGGTCTCATACAAAATCCTAGTAGATTATTATTTATCACTTGAAAATAATTTTGAGAAAGGGAGTTTGCAATGGAATTAGTAACTGTTATCACACCAACTTACAATAGAGCAAGTAAACTTCCTATTTTGTTTAAATCACTTCTTGCTCAATCAAGTCGAAATTTTTTGTGGCTTATAGTTGATGATGGAAGTACAGATAATACAGAAAAAGTTGTACATGAGTTTAAGAAAGAAGCTTTGTTTTCGATTGTTTTTTTAAAGAAAGAAAATGGCGGAAAACATACTGCGCTTAATGTTGGTATTCGTGAAATTTATACGGAGTTAACAATGATTGTTGATAGTGATGATATTTTGCTTCCTAATGCAATAAGAATTATTGAACAATCACACGTTAAGTATAAGTATGATAAGTCTATAGGAGCTTTTTCTTATGTAAGAATATATCCTAATGGAAAACCAATTTTACCAATTGAAAAAGACGAAGAAACAGCATCGTATATTAAATATCGTATAAAAGACAATAGACCAGGAGATATGGCAGAGGTCTTTTATTCAAAGGTATTGAAAGAATTTCCATTTGTAATGTTCGATGAAGAAAAATTTTTAAGTGAAGATGTTGTATGGATCCAAATTGGAAAAAGATATTCTTTTGTATTTATCAATAAGCCTATTTATCAGTGTGAGTACTTCGATGATGGGTTAACGGCAAATGATAAAAAAGTGAAATTTAATTCTCCACTAGGTTCTATGATGCGGGGAAAAATGCTTATGTCAAAAGAATGTGGAATGAAAGTCAACATAAAAGGGGCGATAATATATAACTGTTATAAATTAGAAGTACAAGA
>JAVWJF010000134.1:0-6783 GCA_036639195.1 Longicatena sp. | reverse complement strand
CGTATTAATTTCTGCTTGTGCCCTAGCATCGGTAATATCTTCTTGACGACTCAATTCTTCTGCTTTTGTAGTTGCTTCTTTTAACCCTTGGGTAACGGTAGGTGTAAAATCATATATCATCAATGTAACTTGTACACTCGCACTATCACCGTTGATACTTTCTTTCCCTTCTTCATCCTTAAAAGATAACATTTTAGCATAAACTTCTTTTTGAAGTTTTTTATCAACACCATCAATATAATCGCTTTCTTGGATATCAAGTGCTTTTAGTGCATAATCTTCCCATTTGGAGAATTCTTTTATCTTATCTAAATCTTTTGTACGACAAGCCTCAAAGAACGCTGCTGTTACTTTTGATGGGGTATCTTCTTCTCTTTTATTTTGACATGCTGCTAATGTGATTAACATACATGTACATACTAGTAGTGATATGATTTTCTTCATATTGCCCTCCATATTTATATCCACCCTATTGTAACAAACCTAAATTAAAAATACAATCTATTGCGAAATGTCATAAACCATCGAAAATTAAACTAAAATGATAGTTTTTCTATACAAAAGTGTTAAAATAAAGATATATAGGAGGTATCTACTTATGAATAGTTTTAGTGAAGATTTGAAAAAAATTATGTTAGCAGGTGTTGGTGCAGTTGCGACAACTGCAGAAAAGAGCAAAGATGTAATTGATCAACTAGTAAAAAAAGGTGAACTTACCATCGAACAAGGAAAAGTATTAAACGAAGAACTCAAACATGATATTAAAGAAAAGTTTAGAACACCTGCAAATGCAGATGAAATTAGCAAAGATTTAGAGAAACTAAGTAAGGAAGAACTAGATGCTATAAAAGCAAAGATTGAAGAATTAGAAAAAGGCAATGAATAATACAGAAACAAAAACATTAAGTAGCAAACGTCGCCTTGCACAGATTCTTTCAATCTTAAGAAAGCATCACATCACGAAAGGTGTAAATCCAATCACCTTTCGTGAAATCTTAGAAGACCTTGGTCCTACCTTTGTAAAAATCGGACAAATCATGGCATCTCGTCAGGATATGTTTTCACAACGCTATTGTAAAGAACTTATCAAATTACGTGATAACGTATCCCCTATGAGTTTTCAAAACGTACGTGAAGAACCTTTGGGTTCTGCCTCTATCGCCCAAGTACATCATGCTACATTGAAAGATCACAGTGAAATCGTTGTGAAAGTACAACGTCCTGGAATCTACGAAACTATGGAACGTGATATTTCCCTCATTCGTAGAGCTAGTAGATTGCTTCACTTATCTGAAGTACTTGGAAGTGTGATTGATATCAATATCGTACTTGATGAATTTTGGTTTACCGCTAAACAAGAAATGGATTTCTTAAACGAAGCAAGCTTCGCTCAGAAATTCGCAAATCTTAACAAAGATATTAAATATATCGGATGCCCAACCATAAATAGCGACCATACGACAAGCAAAGTTCTCGTTATGGAATATATTGATGGCTACATTATAGATGATTTCACAACTTTAAAAAGCGATGGGTATGATCATAAAGAAATTGCGAGCAAATTAGCAGAAAACTACATTAAACAGATCGTAGATGATGGTTTCTTTCATGCAGATCCACACCCTGGTAATTTACGTATTCGTGGTGGTAAGATTGTATGGATTGACTTTGGAATGATGGGATTTTTAAATCAAAGCGATAAAGATCTTATGAAAAATGCGGTTATGGCAATCAGTAGTAATGATACAGAGAAGATGGTTGATGTCGTTTTGACTTTAGGAATACATGATAAACCTATGGATTATACACAACTTTATAACGATATGGAAACCTTTATGGCAAAGTATGTTACTTTAAACTTACGTGAGATACATCTTGGTGAAGCCATGCAAGAAGTCTTTGGGATTGCCCATAAATATAACATCAGTATGCCAAAAGGAATTAGTATGCTTGCTAGAGGTCTAGTAACAATTGAAAGTACCATGACCTTATTAGACCCCGATACTAATATCATAGAAATTGCCGCAGCACATGTATCTAATCATATGCTTAAAAAACTTGATATAAAAGATAGCGCATTAAATACTTCAAAGAAAGTATATGAGAGTGTAAAACGTACCATAGAACTCCCTATTCAATTTTCTGAACTGATGCGTTTGGTGATGAAAGGAAGAATGAAAGTAAACCTAGAGATCATGGATTCTAGTGTTCCTCTTACCCGTATCAATCACATGGTGAACAAATTGATTGTTGGCATTGTCGCAACAGGTTTGCTCATGGCAAGTGCATTGATATGTACGACGAATATGACACCAAAAGTCTTTGGTATTCCTGCCCTTGGTTTCTTTGGTTTTATGAGTGCTGTAGTACTAGGATTCTGGTTGTTATATACGGTGCTAAAAAAAGATAAAAAATAGAAGTCAAATTTCTGACTTCTTTTTATTCGACCACTTGTGATAGGACTTGTCCAATAGGCTCGCGAATTAACAAATCTGCGGTGTTATCCATGTCTGTCGCATCTTTGTTAACCAAAACTAGCTTTCGCCCCTTAAAATACTGTAATAGCCCTGCTGCAGGGTATACAACCAATGAGGTACCACCTACAATCAAAACATCTGCTTGTGAAATATATTGTATTGCCTTTTGTAAAACATTTTGGTCTAGACTTTCGCCATATAATACAACCTCAGGTTTTATTGTACGTCCGCACTGTGGACATTTAGGAACTCCATCCTTTTGTTTTAGCATCACATCTAAATCATAAAATGTTCGACACCCTCTACAACGATTACGATGAATACTTCCATGTAACTCAAGGACTTCTTTTGAGCCAGCCATTTGATGCAAACCATCAATATTTTGAGTTATAACTGCCTTTAACTTCCCCATTTCCTCTAAGCGCGCCAATGCCTTATGAGCAGGATTTGGCAAAGCATTCTCATAAATCATCTCGTGGAAATAGAAATCATAAAATTGATCAGGATGATCATAGAAAAAATCCGAACTAATCATTGTCTCTGCACGATATGGATATGTCTTTTTACTATAAATCCCAGTTTGAGAACGAAAATCAGGAATGTTACTTTCTGTACTGACTCCAGCACCTCCAAAGAAAACAATATTATCACTCTGTTCAATAATGACTTTCAAATCTTCATACATTGCATTCACCTCACATCTATTTTACCACACCATTTTCTCATCCCATAGAAAAAGTGCATTCTTCGATATTTACTTATCAAAGGCTGCACTCAAAGTTAAAATTAAATCTTATGATTTAGCGTATTTTTTTCTTTTCATATAGAACACACATAAAAGAATCCCACTAATAAGTAATGTTTCAAAATAATAGTTCTTCATATCCATTGTCGCTGGTCGGTTCTGTGGGTCTTGTGGCTTTTGCGGTGCATCTGGATTTTCAGGCTGTATTGGTTCATGGCCATCTTTCATTTTTTCATTTGTACAAATAAGTTCTGTTATGATAGTTTCTTCTTTTGTATATGTCGCATCTGCAGACTTAATAGTAACCGTATGTCGATTATTATCTTCATCAATCTTATACCCATCTGGAGACTTAATTTCTTTGAAATAGAAAGTTTGTTTAGATACTACATTTCCAATAGAAATTTTACCCTCATTATTTGTAACTAATGTGGAAGTACCTTGTTCATTTGGAATGTACATGTTCTTTGTTTCATCATAAGTAAATTTCATCACTTCATCATTACTTGTATACATTTCAAAATGTGCACCTTGTAACAATGCATTCGTTTCCTTATCTTTTTTTATAAGATCAATTTGATACTCAATTGAGTAGTTATCCACAAGTTTCACTAAAGTTGCACTGTCTTTTTGAATATCAGCTTGTGTCACTTCCACAACAATTGGATCACGTTTTAACTGATAATTATCCAATGTTTTGGTTTCTACAAAATAATATGTACCAATCTCTAGCTTATCTACCAGTATTTCCCCATATTTATCACTTATCAAATCCGTTGCTATTTTCGTATCACTTTGAATATCAATAGTTTCTTTATCCTTGCGATACAAATCAAAGACAACTCCTTTTAGAGGTTTCTTCACCTTGATTTGTGTATCTGCATTCTCATAAAAAATTTGATCTAATGTTTTCTCAATACCGTCAACTTTTACACTTGCTCCAAGTGCACGATCATACTTGATAAGCTTAATACTAGCTTTCCCTTTCTGATTTACAACTTGATTCTGAGCAACTTCTTCCATAACATCTTCATTCAACGTTCTCGATGCGTTCAACTTGCTTTCTGTTGTAGATGAATCAATCGTAAAATGGTAATGCTTATCACTTAACAAATACCCATTAGGAGCTTTTACTTCTTTCAAATAATAATCCCCTTCTGGTAATGAACTGATTGAAATATCCCCATTATCATTTGTAATCAATGCGTCTTTTTCCATTTTATTAGCTGTTATAAAAGTTCCACTTTTATTAAACTGAGTAGCATCTATAAGACTCCATTCATCATGATTACCACTTGACCATGATGAACCTGTATTTCTTTTATAAAGCTGGAAATATGCATTCTCTAAAGGTATACTTGTATCTTTATCATCTACTTTTTGCATACGAATAGAAGCCTTTTGACTTAGATTATAGATATCACCTAAATCAATTGTAGTGATATCATTTGTATAATCCTCTTTTAATTCAAATTCATGCTTTTCATCCGATAAAATATATCCAGGAAGTGCCATAACTTCTTTAAGATAATACTTACCTGCTGGTAAATTACGTATTGTTAAAGTTCCATCCGCTAGTGTAAGCAATGATCCTGTATTTGTTACTTGATTCGTATACGTATAATACTTTTTCCCTTTGATTTCATCAATTTTAAATCCATTCAAGCGTTGATTATTACTATCAAATAATGCAAATTCAACATTCTCTAATGTCTTATTATCTTTTTTATCCATTTTCTTAAGGGTTACACTTCGTGATACATTTTCTATTATCTTATAATTTACTTTTGTAGAATCAACTGTAAATGGAATCTTTTCCTTATCTCCATGGTAATATCCATCTGGTGTACTCACTTCTTTTAAATAATAATTATGAGCTGGTAACAACCCTGAAATGACAATTTTACCATCCACATCTGTAACCAATTCACTTGTAAAATCATTCCCAGATGCACTTGTACCATAAAATTGATATTCCCCACGTTCACTCAAGGATGGATTAAAGAAATATAATTTCTTATTTGTATCTACATCGTATGCTTCAAATTGATGTCCTTCATTCCAACCAAATTTTTTGATGAAGACAAATCACTTTCGGTATAACCATACGTTTGATCTGCCTTCATAAGAACGATATCCCCTTTTGAGAATACCCCACTTATTCCAGAATCATAAGAATGATTTACTTCAGAATCTACATCATATTCTAATTTGCCTGTCGTAATTTTAGCTTCATTTGAAACTTTCCCTGTTGATGTATTTACAACCTTTGTTTTATATTTTAAATTAAATCCATAAATACGATTCTCTTGTAGACCATAGTAAGTTTTAGCCCTTTTAAGTGCTTCAATTGTATCTGCAACATTTTGCTTATATTCTGCACTACAACTTGTGCCAGATTCGCCACATTTGATTATAGCATCCTCATATTTTTTTATCTCACCAGCAATTACTTCATCAAGCTTGTCGATTGTTGGTGTTGTGCTTATGCGATTTGTAATGAAGTCTGTAGTAATTCCTTTTGCTATATCTTTAGTACCAAGTTTACCTAGGTTGACAACTAACTTTTGTCGATTAGAAACATTCACAATCGCCCATGAAAATGGTTTGTTTCTTACCGCTTCTTCGCTATTTAATTTTACAAATTTATCCGCAGTCGGTTTGATAATATAATATGAGTTACCATTCCCCTCAGGTAACACAGGATTTACATTTCTACCCTCTACAGACGAAGTATAGGCTACCGCACTTTGTGTACCAGGCAACATCATAGGTATATCCAAATAAAAAGGTACACCAAAACCAATTTCAGCCTCATCCGCAAACTCTTGGTTTTCATCCAGAATATCTTCGATAATTAAATCTTCAGTATACTCAGTATTTGCAGGTGTATTAATATTTTCTTGGTTCTTATGAAGCAAATCAGTAAATACGATTCTCCAACCCAAAAAAGGATTATTGTAATCTACGAAAAATGTTGATTTTCCAATTGCTACTAATTCCTTATAAATAGGAGCAACGGGTGGAAGACCTACGCCTGTATCGCCCCCTGTTCCTGGAAGAACTGGCTTTTTAATTATAGTAATTTCACCCTTAGAGTTAGTTTCAAATTCAATTTCTATTTTTTTATCAGAATCAACATTTATAAAAGTAGTATTACTTGTAAAATTGCCTTGTAAATTCTCAAAGTATTTAATACTCTCATTGAACGTGACTGTATACGTCAGTACATTCGAGATATATGTAAGCTTTGATTCAGCAACTTTAATACCATTTATATATAAGTTGCTAGTCTTTGCTTCGCTCATATTAAGTCCAGTAATTGTTCCAATATTTATATGGAATGTATCACCACTACTAAATCTTTTTGTACTATCTTTTGCTTTCCAATTTAGCGCGAACTTAAAAGAAGATCCTCCGTATATGGTATCCGGAAAAGTACTGCCTTTTCCTTTTTCATATACAAGATTGCCAGCAATCCATGCTTTTAAATTCACAACATCTATTTCAGATGTTATATCGTTTCCTACAGTTCTTGTATCCATAGAAAACATGTTTATT
>JAVWJF010000133.1:0-6815 GCA_036639195.1 Longicatena sp. | reverse complement strand
AAAAAATGTGGTAAGTGGAGAAGAAGCACAATTTGAATATACAGTAGAAAGAAAAACTGGAGAAAATGTAGGAACTTATGATATCACAGTAACAAATGTGAAAGAATTAGGGAACTATGAAATTAAAACAGAAGGTGCTAAATTTACAATCAACAAAGCATCAAATGATACAAACAAAGTATCAGTAGAAGATACAAATGCTACGTATGATGGAGAAGATCATACCGTAGGAAAAGTAGAAACTACAGTGAACGATAGTGAAGTTCTATACTCAAAAGATGGTAAAGAATGGTCTAAAGAAATTCCATCCTTTACTGAGGCGGGGACTTATGAAGTATATTTAAAAGCAGTAAATGAAAATTATCAAGATTCAGAAGTATTTACAGGACATGTAGTAATTGCAAAACGAGCTATTACAGTCACTGCCCAAAGTTCCTCTAAAGTATTTGATAATGTAGCACTTGTTCAACCTGGTTATACTCTTTCTGAAAATGCTTTAGTAAAAGAGCAAACGATGGAAGTTGAAATAACGGGTTCACAACAAGCGGTTGGTACAAGTGAAAACAAAGTTAGCAAAGTTACAGTTTTTGCGGGTGTGAGTGATAAAACAAGCAACTATGAAATTCAAACCATATCAGGAACATTGCGTGTAACTGCGGCTATTACACCAGTTACTCCAATTCCTCAATTACCGCTGACTCCACCATTTATTCCAGGCGTTGTTGTGGTGAATCCTGAGGTACAAGTACCAAATAATACGACTCCAAAAACCGATGGGAAGGAAGTTGTGAAGAAAAAAGAAACTCCAAAAGCTGCGGATAAGGGAACATGGGCATTATTAAATCTATTATTAGCAGGGGGAACATTAGTTCTAGCAATATTCCTTTTAGTATCAAAACGAAAGAAAGAAGACGAGGAAGAGGAAGAAGGAAAAGATCATATTATTTACACACGTAAAACATGGTTGAAACTTACTTCTAGCGTCATCGCAATACTTTCTGTAATTGTATTCTGTGTTACAGAAGACATCACGCTAAAAATGGTGTTTGTGGATACATGGACATTATGGATGGTTGTATTCTTCGTTGTTCAAGTAGGTACCTTCTACTTCGGAAGAAAGTGGAAAGAAGAGGCTGCTAAACAGGAAGATTATATAGTAGAATAACGTTAAGAACAGCGAAAGCTGTTTTTTTTCGATACATAGGTTTAGTTAAAAATAAAGGATGAATTATAAGATAATGAGAAGATGGATTTTTGATGAAAAAAGGATGAAACGTAGAGATTTATGTTTCTTTTGATTATTCTTTACGATTGAAGTAAGAAATAGTATAATATTAACATTGAGGTGCTTAGATTATGAGTGATAAAATAGGATTAATATGTGAAGGTGGAGGGACTAAAGCTGCATATACTTGTGGTGTTCTTCAATGCTTCCTTGATGAGAATATAACATTTCCGTATACGACTGGTATTAGTGCTGGTGCGGAGGTATTGTTACCATTTGTTTCTGGACAAAGAGAAAGACTTAGAATTACAGGGGTAGACTCTGCAAGTGATCCTAAGGCGATAGGATTATATCCATTGTTTACCGAACGTGGCGTGTTTGGAATTCATCATGTATGTAAATACATAGAAAAACATGCACCACTTGATTACAAGGCATTTATGGAGAATCCAACACAACTAGATATTGGTGTTTATAACATGAAAACCAATGCTATTGAATATTTTCCAAAGGAAAGCTTTGACCCTGAAGAACAGCGTTTGATGCGTGCTTCATGTTCTTTGTTTTTATTAACAAGACCTGTGGAGTTTCAAGGGCAAAAATATATGGATGCCGGATTGATCGATATGATTCCAATCGAACAAAGCATACGCCAAGGTATGGAAAAGCATGTATTCATTTCTACAAAGGAAGAGAATTATGTGCGTAAACCTGCCGCAAGTTGGCAAATTAAATTAGCACGTTTGATGTATCCTGGAAATAAGGAAGTGCGAGATAATTTGCGTATTCGTCATTTGAATTATGAAAAGCAATGGGGAATTATACAGAAACTTGAAAAAGAAGGCAAAGCTTTGGTGTTAAGACCAAGTGCAGATTATGGTGTAACACGCTATACACAAGATAAGGAATTATTACAACGATGGTTTGACTTGGGGTATGAAGATACAAAGAAACGTATTCCAATGATTAAAGAATTCATGAAGAGTGAATAGAAGAAAGAATACATGAAGGTTGTTCATGTAGGATATAGTAGAATAAAAATGGCTTTCTCCCGCTGGATGAAAGCCTTTCTGCCATAAGGAGGTCTTTATGGAACTTACATTAGAGAATTTGACAAATGAAGAGATACTTCATTTTATAGGAAATGCAAAAAGTAAGCCTGATGAACAAATGATGAAAGAAATCGAGGATATGAAACAAAAAGTGATTGCTTTATCGATGCCTCGTTTTATGTATCGTGAATTTGCATGGGAAAATCAACAACTGATAGGGGCAGAGGTTGTACTAAGTGGAGACGATATTAAGAGGCTTTTAAAAAAGAGTCATCATTGTCTTTTGTTGGCAGTCACATTAGGAATCAGTATTGAGAAAGAAATGCGAAGATTACAACTCGTAGACATGGGAAAAGCACTTATCTTTGATTGTTGTGCGAATGCTGCTATCGAACATGTTTGTGATCAGTTGCAACAGCAGTTAGAAATAGACTATAAGAAAAAAGGAAACTATCTAACAGATCGTTATTCTTGTGGATATGGAGATTTGCCTATCACTATTCAAAAGGATTTATTGAATGTTTTAGAGACATCAAAGAAAATAGGGTTATATGTGAACGAGAGTTCTGTTTTACATCCTATGAAAAGTGTGACAGCGATTATTGGGATTGCGGATGAACCACAACCTGCTATGTTAAGAGGATGTGGGTATTGTTCATTACGTGATCGATGTGAATTTCGTAAAGGAGGAACAACATGTGGAAGTGAAAACTAGAGAGATTATATTTTTAGATGGGGCAATGGGAACGATGTTGCAGGCACGAGGTTTGAAACCAGGAGAAATTCCTGAGATTTTTGGAATTCAACACCCTGAGATTATAAAAGAAATACACAAGACTTATATCGATGCAGGAAGTGAAATCATTTATACCAATACATTTGGGGCGAATATAAAAAAACTTTCGAAGACAGGATATAGTGTTCAAGAAGTTATTTCTGCGGCTGTTTTACAGGCAAAATCTGTAGCGCAAGAACATACGAAAGTAGCACTTGATATAGGGCCAATAGGAGAGATGTTGGAACCTAATGGCTATCTAGCTTTTGAAGAAGCGTACGATATCTTTAAGGAACAAGTATTAGCTGGTCAAGAAGCGGGTGCGGATCTTGTTGTATTTGAAACAATGAGTGATTTATACGAAGTTAAGGCAGCCATTTTGGCGGCAAAAGAGAATACGAATTTGCCTATTTTTGTGACCATGAGTTTTGAAGCGGATCATCGTACATTTACTGGGTGTACGGTCGCGAGTTTTGCCTTACTTGCACAAAGATTAGGTGTAGATGCAATTGGAATCAATTGTTCATTAGGACCTGTTGAAATTTTACCAATAGCACAAGAAATGGCGCAATATACAACGTTGCCTTTGATCATTAAGGCGAATGCAGGATTGCCTGATCCTAAGACAAATCTCTATGATATTGATGCGTCACAGTTTGCTTCTTTATTAGAAGGGTTTACAAACTTGCCGATACAATATGTTGGAGGATGTTGTGGAACAACACCTGAATTTATCAAAGAGTTAAAGAAACACTTAAAGATATCAAAATTTAATATGGTTGAGAATACGAAATCGTATGCATGTACACCAACGAAATGTTTAGATATTCAACATGTTCAAGTCATTGGAGAAAGAATCAATCCAACTGGAAACAAGCGAATGAAACAGGCATTGCTGGAACATGATTTAGATACCGTGTTGTCCATTGCGATGGAACAAGTAAATGCAGGGGCAGATATTTTAGATGTTAACGTGGGATTGCCTGGTATTGATGAGCTGGCCATGATGGTTGCGGTAATTAAAGAACTTCAAACCATTGTAGATTTACCATTACAAATCGATTCTACAAATCCGGAAGTGATTGAAGCGGCACTTAGAGTTTATAATGGTGTACCAATTGTGAACTCCATCAATGGAGAAATGGAAGTTATGGAACGTATTCTTCCTTCTATCAAGAAATATGGTGCGAATGTTGTTGGGTTAACAATGGATGAACAAGGAATACCTGAACAAGTCGATGGACGTTTTGAAGTTGGAAAACGTATTATCGAAGTTGCACAATCATATGGCATTGAAAAGAACAGAGTATTTTTAGATTGTTTAACATTAACTGTATCTGCACAACAAGAAGGTGCACTACAAACACTTTCTACACTTGAGCGAATACGTGATGAACTTGACGTACATACCGTGTTGGGGGTATCTAATATTTCTTTTGGATTGCCTAGACGTATGGTGTTAAACCAAAACTTTTTAACTATGGCAATGCAATCCGGATTGAATATGCCAATTATGAATCCTAATCAAGAAGCTATGATGGATGCGGTTCGTGCATATCGAGTATTATATGGAATCGATCAACATTCAGAAAACTATATCGCACATTATAGTGAAGCGAAAGAAACAACCCAAGTTGTACAAAGTGAGCATATGAGTATTCAAGAGGCAATCGGACGTGGATTAAAAGAAGAGACAAGGAAGATGACAATTGAACTCTTACAAAAGGAAACTGCATTACATATTGTTGATCATTACTTGATTCCTGCTTTGGATATTGTTGGAAAACGATATGAAAAGAAGGAGATTTATTTGCCTCAGTTAATCAATGCCGCAACCGCATCCCAGATGGCATTTGAAGAGATTAAGAAGTTCATGTCCGCAAAAGGGGAAAAGACGATATCCAAAGGAAAAATCATTTTGGCTACTGTAAAAGGGGATGTACATGATATTGGAAAGAATATCGTAAAAGTTGTTCTAGAGAATTATGGATATGATGTGATTGATTTAGGTAAAGATGTACCTATCGAAAAAGTGGTGGAAACGGCAATAAAAGAACAAGTCTATTTGATAGGTCTTAGCGCGTTGATGACAACTACCTTGCCTGCAATGAAGGATACTATAGAGGCACTTCATCAAGCGGGGCATGATTGTAAAATCATGGTAGGTGGTGCTGTTGTTAGTGAGGAATATGCACAGGAGATACATGCAGATTATTACGCAAAAGATGCGAAGGAAAGTGCAGATATTGCGAAGGAGGTGTTTGGATGATAAAAGATAAAGATGGATTCTTGTTTGATGGTGCATTTGGAACCTATTATGCGTCTTTATATGATGGAGATATCAACTGTGAACTCGCAAACATTAAGCATCCACAACGTGTTCTAGAGATTCATCAAGAATATATTCGTGCAGGTGCCCAAGCAATAAAAACAAATACGTTTAATGCGAATCCTGCCAAATTAGAATGCAGTATGGAAGAAATACAAAACATTATCATTGAAGGATATCGATTGGCAAAGGAAGCTGTAAAGGGACATGATTGTAAAGTGTTTGCGGATATAGGACCTTGTCTTGAACAGAAACAGTTTTCGATGTTTGAACAATTGAAAGTTATTGTAGATATTTTTTTGAAGGAAGGGGCAACCCATTTCCTATTTGAAACCTTTCCAAATGATAAAGGTTTAAAAGAAATTGCACAGTATATTAAGACACAATGTGAATACAGTAAGATTATTACATCCTTTGCGGTGAGTGCAGATGGATATACGCAACAAGGTTTATCAGGAAATAAATTGATAAAAAATATGGTGGAGTGCGAACATGTAGATGCTTATGGATACAACTGTGTATGTGGTCCTATGCATTTACGTAGACTGTTACAAACACTAGATCGTAGTAAGCCAATCTTAATTATGCCAAATGCAGGTTATCCTACCATTATGGCAAATCGTACTTATTTCAGAGATAGTAGTACGTATTTTGCGAATGAAATGCAGGCGATTGTAGAAGATGGGGCGAGTATTATTGGGGGATGTTGTGGTACAACACCTGTGTATATTGAAAAGATTGCGCAACTGCTTAAGCATCATAGCGAAGCACGTAGTCAAGTTTCAAGTTCAAATGAACCAATGGTGAAAATGACACAAGAACTAAATCCCTTACATGAGAAGATGAAAAAAGGGAAACATATTATAGCGGTTGAATTTGATCCTCCTAATAATTGTGATATTGAAAAGTTTATGAATAACGCAGAATATTTGCGTGAACAAGGTATTGATGCAATTACCATTGCGGATTGTCCCATTGCACGTGCACGTGTTGATAGTTCCATGTTAGCCGCAAAATTACGAAGAGAAATGAATATGACAGTCATACCACATATGACATGTAGAGATCGTAATATTAATGCGACTAAGGCATTGTTGTATGGTTTAGGTATTGAGGGTATACATAATGTACTTGTAGTTACGGGAGATCCAGTTCCTAGTGCAGATCGTGCAGAGGTAAAGGGTGTATTTAGTTTTAATTCTCAAATATTAGCAAGTTATATTAAAGACTTAAACGATACCATCTTTCCTCATCCATTCTTGATTTATGGCGCACTAAATGTAAATGCCACAAATTTTGCACAAGAGCTTGCGAAGGCAAAGCGTAAAGAAGAACATGGAGTAGATGTATTTATGACCCAACCAGTGCTATCAAAAAGAGCGCTAGAAAATATAAAGGTAGCCAAACAAGAGTTGAAAGGGAAAATCTTAGGGG
>JAVWJF010000132.1:0-6888 GCA_036639195.1 Longicatena sp. | reverse complement strand
TTTATTGATTATTTTTCCTATTTTATGTTTTGTAACAGTTTTCTATTAAAGTAAAACACAAATCATCAAATTAGAACTTTTTTACAGTTGATTGCATCATCCTCCCATAACAACTTTACATAAAAAAACCTCTAATTTCCTTTAAACAAGGAGTTAATCAAAGGTTTTTTGTCTTCTATCTATCAAACATTGGGTGATAGTCCATTAAGCAGCTTAAGAATAAATACACATTTTGTATTTTGATAGAGTCATTTTTACAAAATGATTGAATGAAAAAACGATGTGGATATGGAGAAGATGTTTTTATATCGAAATAAGTATAACGAAGATTCTCTTCAACGCCAAGATTAACAATTTTTTTATACGAATATGATAACACCTTACCATCAAACAACATATAGACACTTTTATCTGTAAAAACTAGTTGTACATTTTGTCCAACCAATACATTTGTTACATTCCAGCTTGGTACTTTCTCATATCTATAACCTGTCCTAACCATTTTATAACTATTCATGGACTTCGAAAACTTTAATCCTGATTCAATATAAATTATAGTTTCATTTGTTCGAATTGCAGTACAATCATTTATCTCATGTTTTAGATAGTTCTTATAAAACAAGTTAGATGATACTAATTTTACCAACTCAACTTTCCCATCTACTGCACAAATTACATGTTCTTGAACATTCTGTATTATGTTCTTTATCTTTAATATTATTTCCTGTTTCTCTTCCATACAAGCGCTATGGTATGATTTTAAGAATCGTGCAGGTTGTTTACAAAAAATGCACTTCATAACTCTCCCCTCCTTACTCCATATTGTATCACAGGAAAATGTAGCTGAACTATGATTTTCCACAATCAAACACTGGCGTCGCTTAAGCAGAGAAATTTCATTATAGGCACTATGATAAACAATCACTTCTATAACAAGCCATCTCTTCATTTCTGTTCATCTTTGTATATAAAACATTGATTTTCAAGAATATTTTTTTTAAATATACATTTTATAAAGTGATAATACAAAGTATATAGCTATGATTATATTTCTGTCTACTGTATTTTTATTTCATTACTTTGTAAATACATATCGAATTTTTGGATGAATTCTTCATGTGAAAATCCCCATTTTTCTTGATTGCTATTCATAGACTGCAAGAAGGATGTTCTAAGAGGAATTCTTTTTTGTACCTGATATAAGAAACTACGAGTATAATACTGCGTATTCTTTAAAAGGGAGAAAAAAATTAACAACCGGCAGTTCTCCTCAATAAAATCTCTTAATTTTCGATCCTTGTTTGGACAAATATCATGGATCACAGAATGTACATATTGGAAGTAGGCATTGCAAAGAGAAACACAATCTCTTTTTTGTCGTTGAATACTTGCCAAGGTATGAAATCCATTTTCATAATCTTCATGAATATCCTGGATATCATCTGCTATTTGTAACATAAAGCCAAAAGAAATACAGAACTTGTACTCCTCATCACTCAACGTTCCATCCATTAAATACCCGTCTGCTAATACAGAGGCTCCCCCTTTTTCAATCGATATCTCTAATAGTGTTTGATAATCCTCAATATCGCTCTGTAGCAACGATTTCTTTTGTCCATCTTGTATATGCAACAAGGAACGGTATACATCCTCGTAGCTATCCCTAGGGTAAGTACTTTCAATCATAGAAACAAGTTCGTTGACTTTCTTTTGATTCTCTTTTTGATACGTAGTATCTATCCCCATCAATCGATTACTTAACCAGTTATTAAATTCTTTTTTATCTTTGGGTTCAATATCTTTATCATCTAAAAAATTATCGGTATAAGGATATAACATACTATAGGCAAAAATTGCTTTATGATAAGACAATGGACGATTGCATACTTTTTCAAGAATTAAAATGATCCAAACATTTCGTAACGCTTGTCCTATGTCTTCGATACAAATGTTATCATCAAAACTTCTCGCATCTCTCATAAAACTTTTACTAATTTGGTAAAATGTTTCTCTTTCTTCTTCACTTAACCAAGATAAATTCCAAACTTCATCACGTTGAAACCATTGTTTCATATGAGCATCCAACATTTCAAAATCTTGGCCTTCATAAAATCCTTCTATTTCTTTTAGTAATTCTTGTAAATAGGTTTCGTTTTGAATCTGCTGTTTTTGACTTATTTTAGGAAAGGAAGAAATAGAAATACCTTCTATTTCTTCCCATTGTTTTTTACAATATGCACACGCACTTTCAAAAGCATTCATAGTTTAGTTAAACTCCAGTTCAATATCACCCAACGAGTTCTTAATACTGATAAAGTTTTTGGCACTTGAATTTCCTCCAGCTACATCAGCTTTTCCATCATGATCACTATCCATTATTTGTGTACTTCCTAAAGAGTTCTTGACTTCATAACGATATTCGCTAGGATTTCCTTTGATATTTACATCCGTACTTCCTAATTTATTAGATATTTCACTTCTACCCAACAATACACCATCGATGTTGATTTCTCCACATTTTTCATCAACCTTTGTTTCTTCACTATAAATGTCTTCTAATTCAATATTTCCTAAATCTGCTTTTACGATTAATTCTTTTGTCTTAGTACCGTTTATGCTAATTTCACCAACTGCACAATCAACTTTAATTTTATCATATATTTCATCTTTTAATTCAACATAGATACTACCATTATTGTGATTTATGCCTCGTTTATGCTTTAATGCAACAGATACATTTCCACTATTTTCATCGATTGATATATTTTGGTTAGATCTTACTCTATAACGTATTTTATTAGTCGTACCACGATGAATTTCAATATCTGCAACATCTGCATCAATGGAGAAAGATTTTACATCTCCTAGTTGTTTTTCACTTGTACCAGAGTTTGAGGAATCCATGAAATCATCGTCAAACGCTTCATCAAAGAACCCAACTCCAATATTTCCAAATCCAAAAGGCCACCAAGATACGGTATTGGAATTGACACTTAAGTAACGTAAACTACCACCTTGTACAACACCAGCCCCTAACAACAACGAACCGCATATAATAAGTATAAAGGAAATAATAACTGTGATTTTAGCACCTCTATGCTTTTTCATATTTTTTACCTCCCTTTGCCTTATGATAAATTCCAGTAATTGCTCTTGAAAATGCTGGAATTAAAACACTGATCAATTTGATAAGTCCAACAAGCAACAACAAGGATAATCCGATTGCCAACAATCCTCCGCCGAGAGCAACCATTGCATTTCCTGGATTTGCCATGTTCGTAAATCCAGAAATGATAAGTGGAACTCCTGAGAATAGAACTGCTGCTACAGTAGCAACTGCCGCAAACATCAACGCAACCATAACAAGCATGAATGCAAAGAATAATAATACAACTGCAAGTGCGAGTGGCAAGGCTAGTGGTAACGCACAAATTCCTAGAAAAATCACTACGATATTCTTCATAGAAGTATGTGGATTTTTGCTCCTTGTGTCAACACGCTGTCTTTGTGTATTATTTCTAATCGCAAAATCTGCACGTATTTGTGCTGCATACTTTGTAGGAGTCCCTAATTCCTCAATCACTGATTGCTCATTCTCTACTCCTGCATCTTCAAAATATTCTTCACAATATAAAATCGCATCTTCAATATCTTCTTCTCTTAGTCCACGAAGTTTGCTTCGTAGCTCTGAAATGTATTCGTCCCTATTCATTTATGGTACCTCCCTCTAGTATATTGGTAATTTTTGTCGAGAAATCTTTCCATTCTCCTACATATTCATCATATTTTTCTTTCCCTAAATCGGTCAATCGATAATATCTTCGATTACGTCCTAGATGTTCTTGGTCATAGGTAGCCAAGTATCCATCACGCATCAATCTTCTTAAAACTGGATATAACGTAGATTCACTTACACTCATTACAACTTTTACTTCTTGCGTCAACTTATATCCATACGTATCTTCTTTGTGCAGCGTTGCTAGTACACACGCATCTAGCAATGCCGATCCTAATTGAAATGTCATGTTATCACCTTTCTTCAACAATATTATATGGCGTATAGTATTATAAGTCAATACATATTATACAATTGCATTAAAAGATATTGAATGTTATATATAGAATAGGTGATCATTATGATATATAAGACAGAAACATGTACATCTGTACAACAACTTTCTATTCGTACAATTTTAGAACAGTTACCACAATGGTTTGGAATTCCCTCAGCACTGGACGAGTATGTGAAAGAGAGTGAAAACTTTACACTTATAAGTGCTTATGATACAACAAATATGATTGGTTTTGTAAGCTTGAAACCAACGAGTGAGACTACCTTAGAAGTGTATGTTATGGGTATTTTGCCCATGCATCATCGACAAGGAATTGGTAAAGAACTTATCAAACAAGTAAAAATGTATGCACAAACACATGGTATCCATTACCTACAAGTAAAAACATTATCCCCTACTGTAAAAGATACAGGCTATCTTTCTACATACGCTTTTTATAAGGCAAATGGGTTTGAAGATGTGGAAGTGTTACCTTTATGGGATGAGTGGAATCCTTGTCTAATGATGATTCAGAAAGTATAAGAGTTCACCACGCTTTGCATAGTGAACTCTTTTTTTTATGGACAGGTATATCCTATTTCTTTTAAATAATTCTCAAATTTCTTTTCACTCATGATTTCATTCGTCACAAACTTTCCTTGATAAAATAAGGCATAGGTAGTAGATGGAATGGGAGCTTCTTGAGCATCTTCTCTTGTTTCAATTTTATGAACTGTAAGTGGTGCATGATAGCGTTTTGCGACTTCCTCGATAAGTGGAACATATTTTGCGGTATGAGGACATTGATTGGTATAGTATAGAACAATGTTCTTGTCTTCAATCTCTTCTTTCTTAACACACGCTTTAAATTTAGGTGCTTTTGCATCTTTATGAAATGGTAAGTAATATAATACAAAGAATGGATTTGCACTATCAATAGGTAGAAAGCTTTTATGTTTTAAATATTGTGCATCAGATAAATATGGTCTTTTCTTCTCTGAAGCAATTACAGTAAGTCCATCCTTACCTTTTTCTTTCGCATCCTTTATACATGATTCCAATAAAGCATTTGCATATCCTTGTCCTTTATATTGACCAGAAACCCAAAAACAATTAATATGCATATACTTATCCGCATCAATAGGAGCCCATGCATATTCTGCAGGAATATATTCAATAAATACCTTTGCTCGTTCGTTTAATTTAGTAAATACCAAACCTTCTTCTATTCGTTGTTTTAACCATGCCTTTTTAGATGCTACACAATTCTCCTTTGGTTTATCTGCTATTGCACAACAGATATGTTCTGTTTCTATAGTATCCTGTGTAATTGTTATAAAGTTCATAATTACTTCCTCACTTTCTGTTTATATCTTACCATAACGAATATGACATATATATGTCATATTCATACTTTTATTTTCTATTCTATATTTGCTATGCTATACTATATTTGAGGTGATGATATGCAACGAGTAAAACCATTAATTCAACCAAAAATCATTACGACATTAAAAGATAAACAAGAAGAAGCAAAAAGAAAAAAAGATAACAAAGGGAAAAAGAAAGGATGAACGATGTTCATCCATTTTTCTTATAAGTCCATTTCCTTTTTTAACGCAATCGCAATATCTGACATGATATCGCTTTTAAACGGATTTGATAAACCCACGTTCTTTAGGGCATCCAAATAATGAGAATTCTCTGGATGCTTTGTGATTTTATCATAAATATCTAAAGCTTCCGTTCTATCTTTCGATGATATTTGCCACAATTCTAATGCAGAAACTGCACTTGTTGCATAGCTAATATAGTAGAATGGTGTTTCGAAATGATGGTGAATATCTACCCATTCATAAATCTGAGGATAACCATAGTATTTGGTACTAATACTTCCATGTAATGCATTCATATCATCTAAAGACATCGTTGGATCTTCAAAAACTGCTTGTTGAAATTCATCCTCTGCACATCCTGCAAGAATAGATTGCAACATAGAAGAAAGATTATCATATTCCATTAGTTTTGCATTTTCCCCATATAAATCTTCATAATATGGGTACATCAACACTTCTAATCCTTGGGAATGAATTTCTGCCAAATTCAAATCGTTAGAATCATTCCATTTTAATTTTGCATAATGGAAAAAATTATAATAATGTCCAAATTCATGGAATATAGTAGAAGGATCCGTGTAAACACTTGTATTTACAAACATAAATGGAGCTGAATATTCATTTAACAATGTAGAATAAGCTGCTTGATTAGCATTTGCATCATCTGTATAAAGGTACATATTATTTCTCTTCATGTAGTCTAATGCGCTCATCATATATTCAGGGAATTCTTTTTTTATTGCCTTTTCCAGTGTAGGAATTCCACTATCAAAATCTGCTGTATTATTTTCTTTTGCGTTCGCTATATCACTTTGATAAGCACTTGATACTTTATCATAAAGTGGTGCGATATTCTTTACAACATAGTCTTGAAGTTTCTTCGAATCCTCTGGTTTAAAGTCATAACCTAGCACTTCATAAGCATATTCTGTATAACTGTCATAACCTAATTTTTTCGCAATTTTAACACGTACTTGCACCAACTTACGATAGAGTTCTCCAGTTACGGCATTCTTTTTTTCATATATTTCATAATATGGTGTAGCTGCATCAGGATCACTAAAATCCAAATCATCGACTCCTACTTCTTTTCCCTTCCAAGTAGTTGTATATGGATCCACAGATGCTTTTTTATACTCATTTACTAATGCTGTTTCTTGTTCCGTTAATTCCTCAATTTCTGGTGAATTAAGTTTACTATTAATTTCATAACGTTTGAT
>JAVWJF010000131.1:0-6894 GCA_036639195.1 Longicatena sp. | reverse complement strand
ACTTTGTGTGCTTTACATATGGAAATCATCTTCTTATGCTCTTCTAATGTAAACACGCGACCTGTTGGATTATGTGGAGAACAAAGAAGAAATACCTTAGCTTGTTTAGCCTTATGTTCAAAATCTTCCCAATCAATAGAAAAATGATGATCCCTACACAATGCACAGGGAAGTAACCTTCTTTCATTTTTCTCTATCACATTTATGAAAGCATCATACATAGGATCAAACACAAGTACTCCATCGTTTACCTCACTTACGAAACGTAATAACACAGAAACACTATACATAACACTAGGACTATATAAAATCCAATCCTTTTCTATATGAGTATTCCCTCGATTAAGAAAATGATGAACAATTGGCATTTTAAAATCATCATGATTCCATCTTGTATACCCAAAAACAGAATGTTGTATACAAGTTTGTAAATCTTCTATCACAACAGATGGTACTTCGAAATCTGTATCAGATATGGAAAAAGGCAATAAATCCTTTCTTCCAAATCGATCTTCTATATAGTCCCACTGTGTGCTATAGGTCCCCAAACGATCAATGATTTTATCAAAGTCATAGATCATAAGACTCACTCCTTTTCATATGGCAAGAAGTGTATCCTAAGATACACTCTTGCAAGTTTTATTTTGTCTTTAATGCTTTCTTTTCAGCATGTTTAATACGCATGTTTTTGAAAACAAAGATTAAGAGAATATTCAATGCTACACCAAAGATATATGCTACATAGAAAGCCCATCCTGGTGTCATTAATCCCAATAATGGATCAAATACACCAATACCTGGAGCTAAACGTTCGATACCTAACATAATTGTTAATACACCTGTAATACCTCCAGCAATCGTATTTGCACTAATCATTGGAAGTGGATCAGCCATTGCGTAAGGAATTGCTGGTTCTGTTGCTACCGTAGCTCCTACCACAATCGCTGAATAAGACATATCATGTTCCTCTTTTGAGAAGTATTTTGGACGAATAAGAGCCGCAATACCAGCTGCTACTGGTGGAACACTAGCAACAACACCAACGATAGCATACCATGTGTAAATCTTTTCTGACAACAGTGAGAAACAGAAGAACCAAGCTATTTTATTAACAGGTCCACCCATGTCAAATGCTAACATTGCTCCAATTAGGAAAGCAAGTGGTAATTTAAATTCTGCTGGAACAGAATTCAAGAAATCCAACATAACCGTCATTAAACCACCTAAGAATGGTCCAACAATATAGAATGTTAATAATCCAAAGATAAATATTGTAATAGCTGGAATCACTGTCAAGTTCATCAATGATTTTACTGCATTTGGATAATTGTAATGTTTAATCCATTTTACGAAATACCCAATACTAATACCAAAGAAGATTGCCCCAAAGAATCCTGCTCCAGATTCTGTACCGAGCATGCTATTATCATTCGCAAAGTATGTAATAATAAATGCAGGTGCTAACCCAGGTTTATCCGCAATACTATATGCAATATATGCTCCCATAATTGGAATCATAAACTTGAATCCTAAATAACCGATTTGTTCTATAATCCACGCAAAACTTGCGCCACCTTGTTCAAAGTTTGTATAAGGCATTCCCCATTGCATCATTATATTCGCAATCGCAACTAAGATACCCCCACCAATAACAAATGGTAGTGCCGCAGAAATACCTGCCATCAAGTGGCTCATAATTCCACCCTGATTATTTTTCTGACTTCCTAATTTTATATTTGCTGATGCATCCCCATCTTGTAAAACTGCACGTTCTTCTAAATGATCAAAAATTGTTTTTGCTTCTTTTAAGGCATCGCTCACCTTAATGTTAATTACTTTTTTCCCTGCAAAACGTGTACGATCAGATTCACTCAGCCCTTTACCAACGGCTAAGATAACATAATCTGCTTCTGCAATCTTCGCAGGTGATAATGCATTTTCTACTCCAGATGCCCCTTGTGTTTCTACTTGAATTTCATGTCCTAGTTCTCTTGCTCTTTTTTCAAATGCCTCTGCTACCATATAGGTATGCGCAATTCCAGCTGGACAATTTGTAATCGCAACGATTTTCAATTGTTTACCCATAATCTTCTCTCTCTTTCTTTACTTTATAATTTCATTGATTTCTGCTAATACTGTTTCCTTATCAGCATTCTTTAATAAATCCACAAACTCATCATGAATCAATCGTCTTGCGAATTTAGATAAGGTTTTTAGATGAAAATCATTTTTATCATCTGGTGCAATTAAACACACACATGCTTGCACAGGTTCTCCATCAATGGAATTCCATTCTATATCCTGCGCACAACGTACAAACAAGATTCCCGCCTTTTTCACACAGGCATGACGAGCATGTGGAATTGCAATTCCATTTCCAAAACCAGTCGTACTTTCTTCTTCACGTTTACACAATTCCTGATAAAATGTTTCACCATCATCCACATTACCATTTTTGTATGCCATTTCTGCCAATACTCTTAATGTTTCTTTTTGTGTCGATACATTTAAATCAAACACTACATCGTTTTCATTTATCAATTCCATTTTATTCTCTCCTTGCACTTGTATTGTACCTTTTCTTACTTTTTTTGGAAATCTAAAGTTTGACACTCTATTTATGACAAAATCTTTCGAATACCAAGTATTTGTCACTCTATCATGGACAAATACTTAATCTATCCATTAGCATTTCAAACAAACAAAAGGAAATGAGCTATACCCATTTCCTTTTCATACATCATTTACGATCTATTCTTCAACACCATAAAACCGAACTCTATTTCCCTTTTTCTAACAACGAACGAATTTCACTTTCATTTTCACAAGCATCATAATCCCCTACAATTTGATTTGGATAATGATATATAATCCCTTTTTCAAGATTCTTTTCTATACATTGTATTAAATTTTCATCTCCACTTTCTTTGGCAATCTTACAAAACGTGCGTACACGTAATTTAAACAGTATACTATCTTCACAAGGAAACTGTGAACAATCAGCACAAGAAATATATCCTTTTGTAGTACAACACTGATAGTTTTTGCAGTTTTCTTTATCAGGACAGCCACCTTCTTTACAACCAACACATTGCGCATTTTCACTACAAAATGCACACACTAAACCACAATATCCCATTCCCAATTCTTTTCTCACAATGATTTTCTCCTAACCTGTTCTCTATTCTAAGTGTATTCTTTTTTAACTGTTATTACAATATAATAATACAGCTACAAATTTAAAAGAGAATAAACTCACTCTTAGTTTACTATATATCAAAGTCTTATCTCATGAAATTATGAAAGTGGACATTTTACTATAAATGTATAAAAGATAATAAGTGCAGTAAAAGTGCTTTTCAAACTAAAAAAGACGGTTAATACATGTAGGTTGTAATCACACCTAATAATTTCGTATAATATATTATATAACAAGATTATAGACAGAAAGGTATTATACTTATGAAAGACAAAATTTATGTCAAAAACTTAACAAAAGTTTATGGGAAAAATGACAATAAAACCATTGCTTTACATGATGTAACTTTCAATATTGATAAAAATGAGTTTGTGGCAATTTGCGGATCAAGTGGTAGTGGGAAAACTACATTATTCAATATTATAAGTGGTATCGATCGACAATATGAAGGAGATTGTTTTATTGATGAAGTTAACATCAAGACACTAAAGAATGATGAATTGACTACCAAAAGAAGAAAAGATATTGGCATCATATATCAATTTTTTAATTTAATCTCTTTTCTTACAGTAGAAGAAAATATTAAGTTAAGCAAAGAGCTAGATGGTAAAAAAGTTGATAACAAAAATCTAGATTTTATTTTAAAACAATTAGATTTAGAAAAATATAAAAATTCATTTATCCATGAATTATCTGGTGGACAACAGCAAAGAGTAGCAATTGCAAGAGTAATGTTAGCCGATTGTGATATCATACTTGCTGATGAACCAACCGGAAATCTTGACAGTCATAATACCATAAAGATCATGGAAATATTCAAACAAATGAAATCGCAAGGGAAAACGATTGTTGTTATCACACATGATTCGTATGTTGCAAACCAAGCGGACCGAATCATAAATTTGAAAGATGGAGAAATCGTAGATGAATTATAAATACATCCTCAAATTGTCACTGAAGTTTATCAAATCACACAAAACTTTGTTTATTCCTTTCATTATCGTGATATTTCTATCCACCTGCTTGATAACAACAATTTATGTTATTAAAGATTCTTATGCACATTATAGCCTTCAGATGAACCAAAAAATTTATGGTGCATGGGATTTTACTTTCCCCCCTCAATCGATTGAGGGGTCAGAAGAAATTTTTATAGACAATAATGTAGACATAAAGATGTTTGAAAACTATTTATCATATGTTCCCATATCAAACGAAATAGAAAACCATTTAAGTAACTTTAAAGCTGTTTCCACTTTCGATTATCTTCCGATTATTATTCTTGAAGGTATGTACCCAACAAATGAACATGAAATTCTAATCGATATAAAATATATGGAACAGTCCAATTTATCAATAGGGAATATAGTAGCTTTTCATGATGAGTCTAATGTAATAAAAAACTTCACAATTACAGGATATTATCAACACTATATCCCCACTCCTACGATTACATTTTACACATATTTAGAAAATAATCATGATGCATTTACTGCTTATGCAGATGCAAAAGATCAATCGTCAATGCAACATATTATGAACATGACGGAAACAATGACGGAACCATATTATCAATTGAATGATGGAGTTATTAATGCTAAGTATCATTTCAATGATTCCTTTGAAATTCTTTACACTGCTTTCATGGGTTTGGTTTATATTTGTATATTTCTGTTTATCTTTAATTCTTTGAGTATGTATATTAAGAAAAAACAATCCTACTTCTATCAATTATCGACTCTTGGTGCAACAAAAAAACAAATCATATTATCTCTTTTCTTTGAATTTATTATTGTTTGCGGTTTTTTCTTTTCAATGAGTGTAATTCTAAGCATATCATTGTGGAGACTTATTTTCATGTTTGGCGGAAAATGGATTGCTAATTACTTGGATTTGTCTTTTGATTTTACTTTTGTATTAACCACAAATCATCTATATACGCTTTTGTTTATGTCCCTTGTTATATTTTTATTCTGTTTCATAATTGCATTGTGGACAAATCGACAACAAAAGAGAAAGAAATTTAAATTCAAAACAATAAAATTGCGATTTATACCACTTACTTTTAGAATGGTTTGTTTAGAAATGATTCGGACTGGATACGCTATATTTATCATTGCTACCTTAATCGTAAGTTCAGTTTTATTTCAAACAACACAAGTCATAGTAGATTATTGGATAAATTCCAAGGTTCCAAATATCCAACAGGATTCAGATATCTCTGCAAGTTTCAATTTGTTAAATAAGGATAAAAATGATATATCCAATTTTACAAATGAAATAGAAAAAATATGTGTAATAAATAATGCAAAATCCTGTAATCTTTTATATGGTGTAGAAGCTAATGCGATTATTGGTTACAATACCACATTTCCCGTTTATTCAGTCAATCAGGGAACGTATAATAAATTTCTTAAAAAACAGAAAATCAAGGATACCAATATTCCAATTTTTGTTCATGGAAAGAATGATGAGAATATAAATGACGAACTAACTATTCATATTTTGACACTTTTTCAAGAAGAAATAGATAATTTTACTATGAACTATTTGATCATTGAAGATGACAAATTTATGAGGGATTATCATCAGGAAGCGATGGTTTTAGTTCCACCAGCTTTGACACTTGAATGGTTGGAGAAATATCCAGATACTGCGGTAAGCGGAACGCTCGAAATAAACAGTGAAAATCACATCAATATTACAAATCAATTATCTTCCATACCAAAAACGAATGCGAATGATCAAATATATGTAATAGACAACACTGAAGAACTAGGACAGTTTTACAGGGACACAGGAGCAATTCGTATCTTTGTTTATGTACTCAACTTTTCAATTTTGATACTTACTTTATTTATTATATACAACATCTTGTTGCAATATAATATAAAAAATAAAAGAGAGATTGAATTGCTTACAGCTTTAGGTATGACAAAAAGAAAAGTAAGAATATTCTTCATAGAACGTGCAATCCTTATCACTGGTCTATCTGCAAGTATTTCATTTCTTCTTGAAATTATAGCATTGGTAATTCTCAACCAATGGATAAAAATTGAAATTTCACCTATGAGCGTTGCTCTATATTCTTTCATATACACGAGCATTTCTATGATAGTGATTATAATTATATCCCTATTGATTTTGAAGAGATTTATTTTTATGAAAAAAAGATTGTAATTTTGATTTTACTTAATGAACTTATTCTTGATAGATAAGAACATAAAATCACAGATTTCATATCTTATTATCGACCGTTTAAAGCGGTAATACATTGTACTTTACATAGTTTATTATAGCCGATCCGAATTTATCAGCACCTCCAAGCATTAAAAAGGGAATGAGTAGCAGCTCATTCCCTTTTCCGTACCAAATAACCGGTACTCATTATCAGCACCTTTATTATAATCTCTCTTCACAGAAATCACAATACTATAAAAGATATAATCGATATGCAAAAGAAACTTTTTAATTTATTTCCTTATATTTTAGGATTTTCATATATCTTTCTCGTATATGTATAGTAGGAGGGTATAGTATGATAACATACGTTCGTGCTATTAAGAGAGGAGACGCTATGTTTGAACTGTGTATCTTGTATTTGATATTACAGATTTCATATCTTATTATCGACCGTTTAAAGCGGTAATACATTGTGCTTTACATAGTTTATTATAGCCGATCTGAATTTATCA
>JAVWJF010000130.1:0-6975 GCA_036639195.1 Longicatena sp. | reverse complement strand
TAGGAACAAAAGGATTGTTTGCGGCAATGTTTGCAACTTTAATTGCTGTAGAATTGTATCGTTGGTGTAAAAAGAAAAAAATTACAATCAAGATGCCAGAATCAGTACCTGATTTTGTGTCTAGATCATTTGAAATGATTCCTATTTCTGTAATTATTATTGGATTCTTCTTAATTATCCGTGTAGTTTGTGTAAATGTACTTCATACGATTCCACCGATGATTTTTACAAATATGTTAGCTCCACTTGTAGGTTCTATGGATAATCCATTAGCGTTTACTTTCCTACAGATGGTTTCATGTTTATTGTTCTTCTTTGGGATTCATCCTTCTGTATTGAGTCCTATCACAAGTCCTATTTCTACACAGTTCTTAGCAGAAAACTTAGCAAATCATCAGGCGAAACTACCTCTTGAACATTTCTACACAGGAGGAGCTATCTCTGCGTTTGCAAACTTTACCGGAACAGGTGTAACGATTGGTCTTGTATTCTGGTGTCTACTATCTAAATCAGTAGCACAAAAGAAAGTTGGTCGTGTAGCAATTATTCCAGCATTATTCGGTATTAACGAACCTATCTTATTTGGGGCACCTATTGTATTGAATCCAATCTTCATAATTCCTTATGTTATTGGTGGTGCAATCCTAGGTACTTTCCCACATTGGTTAATGAGTATGGGATTATTAAACATGCCAGTATTCAATCCTCCATATGTTGGTGTTTTCTTAGAAGGATGGTTGGTAAACCTTGACTGGAGAACGATTGTTGTAAATGCAGCACAGATGATTGGTTCTATCTTATTGTGGTATCCATTCTTTAAGATTTACGAAAAACGTGAATTAGAAAATGAGAGACGAATGGAAAATAAAATATCGAACGAGAAAAAATCATTAGAGGGCGAAGATTTAATCAATGATTTAGGTCTAGATTTCTAAAAATACATACTTTATCCAAGACAGATTATCTGTCTTGGATAATTCTATAAATGATTATGAATTGTTCTATATCTTAATCTTTTTGGATATAGAAGAGGCACATAATTAGACGAGGAGAAAATATATGAAGCATAATTTTGATGAAGTAGTTAATAGAATGGGAACGTATTGTACACAATGGGATTATATCCAAGATCGCTTTAATGAAAAGGATTTATTACCATTTTCTATTTCTGATACAGATTTTAAAATACCAGAAGTAATTACACAAAAAATTATCGACCTTACTAAACACGAGGTATACGGGTATACAAGATGGAATCATCATGATTTCAAAAGCTCAATTACTAATTATTATGCAAGACGTTTTCATTGCATTGTTGAGGAGGATTGGATTTTATATAGTCCATCTGTTATGTATTCTGTATCTTTGTTAATTCGTCTACTGAGTAATAAAGGAGATAGAGTTCTAACGTTTAATCCGATGTATGATGCATTCTTTGATGTAATTCAAGAAAGTGAACGAGAGTTATGCAGTGTAGATTTACTTAAGAATGAGGATTCTTTCTTCATCGATTTTGAAAAAGTGAGAAAAGAATTGAAAAGCTGCAAGATTTTACTTCTGTGTTCTCCACACAATCCTACGGGAAGAATTTGGAGCGAAGAAGAACTTAAGAAACTGCTTGAGTTATGTGAAGAGAATAATGTATATATCATAAGTGACGAAATACATATGGACATTCAACTGCGTGGACAACATTTACCTATTTTGAAATATTACAAAGAGTATCAACATTTGTATTTGGTGTCATCTTGTAGTAAGACATTGAATGTACCAGGACTAATTGGTTCCTATGCAATCGTGCCAAATAAGGAAATATATGAAGCATTTTTGAAACAAACACGAAAGAAGGATTTTTTAAATTCCGCAAGTATCTTTGGAATGTACGCAACGATGATTGGATATAGTGAGTGTGACTACTATATTGACCAATTAAATGATTACATTAAAGAGAATATGAAAATAGTGGAGAGTTTTATTAAGACAGAGTTGAAAGATGTAAAATTCAAAATGCCTGAGGCAACTTATCTAGCGTGGATCGATATGCGTGATGTACCATTTACTAGTGAAGAAATTCAGGATGCGTTAGTGCATGTAGGGAAGGTTGCGATTATGAAAGGGGAAACTTATGGTGAAAATGGAAATAAATATTTGCGTTTGAACTGTGGTTGTCCTAAATCGAAGTTAGAAGATGGATTACAACGCTTTAAAAAAGCGATGGAGTATTTATATACCAATAAAGGAGGAAATACAAAATGAGTTCAAAGCTAACAAGCTTATATTTTAAACTTTATAGTATAACGGATCATACACCATGTGATGTAGATCATCCAAAGAGGATTTGGGGTTATATCTTGGATTGGGTTATAGGAGGAATTTTAACAGGACTTCCAGCAGTATTTATGTATGGAGGAGTGACTGGAAGAAACGATATGTTTTCAGATTTATACGTATTTCAGGCATTAGGGTTTTCAAAAAGCTATGGTGTGATTGCGGGAATATTATGTATACTATGTGCCATGTTTTATTATATTTATGTTCCACTTAAAATTTACCCAGGACAAACATTAGGAAAACATTTAGCAGGATTCAAAATTGTAAAGAAAAATAATGAACCTGTTGATTTAAAGACCTTGGTAGTAAGACAAGTGTTAGGGATTTTCTTAATCGAAGGAGCTGCACTTATTGTTTCTAATTATATTCGCCAGTTGATTTCCCTATCTTTTAATTTCTACGTAGATTATCACTTGGCTTTGATAGGGATGGTAATTACACTGATTTCTGTTATTTTGGTAATAAAAACAGATTCTCATCGTGCATTACATGATTATCTAGCAAAGACAAAACTGGTTCTTGTGGAAGCTAAAGAAAGTGATGCTACTTCATCTACAACAAAAGAAAAAGTAACTCCTAAATATAAAAATAATAAAAAATCAAAGAAAAGATAAAAGAGGGATATTTATGAAAATTCTTGTAGGAAGTGTTTTAAAAGCAGATGTAATCAAAGATACAATTCTATCAATCGAATCTATTAAATTTGTGTATGAAGGTAAGCAGGGGATGAATATGGTGTTCTCCTGTGATTGTGTAGATGAAAAAGCGACTGTTCGTCTTGTCAAAGACATCTTAAAAGAAAGAGATGAATTAGGAGGATTATTCTATAACGTATCGGTTGAATAAGTAGCGAATAAAAAAGGCTTACGCCTTTCAAACTGTTGACAAACTCGAAAGAATAAGTTGGCAGTTTTTTCTATAACATCTTGTATTGGTGGATAAATATCAATTTTTATGTCTTTTTCTTGTTTCTATATTTTATAAAACAAACTACAGCTAGTAATCCTACAATAACACATGTAGCACCTAAATATAAAGGTGTTTTATTATTTGAGCGTTCCTTACGCTTAGCCTCAGTTTTGATTTCTTTATTAACTTTACTCATATTTGATTTCTTATTAGTATCACTTACCTCTTGTTTATCATCCGATACGGTAGAGGTTATTTTGTCATCTTTATTATTATCTTTTTTAATAACCTCTTTTTTGTCGGATACAGAATTATGATCCGTATTTTTGTTTGAGGTCGCCTTTTTATCTGAGGTTGAGGAGTCCTTTTTGTTGTCTTTTTGTTCTTCTAGATTCTCCGTTTTATCATCGTTCTTATTTGGAGGTTTTTTATCTTGATTTTCTTCATTCTCTACTTTATCCTCTACAATTACATGTGGATCGATATTTGCATGTATAACCCAATTTGTTGGTTGATCATTAATATATAATGTAAATACGTCTGTACGGCTTTGTTGAGTTTTATTTTCGCGTATCGAATATTGGAGTGTTGCGCCATTTGACCCATTTGATAGAGGATAAAATGTCGCATTATAAGAACTATAAATTTTTAAACTTACTTTATCTAAATTCTTTCCTACTACACTTAATGAAATATTGCCCCCTTTTGAAGAAAAAGATGTATTATTCGCCAAGAAGTTTTCAAGTGAAACCTTCGGTCTTAACATAGTGATACCTAGTCCAATCGAAGCCGTATTAGATTCCGATTCCATAACTACATTTATACCTCCAGGAGGTGCATAAATCCTAACGACTGCCCCATATTCCATATACAAAGTGCTTGTGCTATTCACATCAAAGCTATTTTGCTGGTTTACTTCATCTTTATTTCTAACAAATATTTTCATAACTCCGTCATTAAATTCATAGCTACCATTCAATCTAACATTTCCTATGAGCATTCTCTCGGGTCTTGCTGTACTTCTTCCTGTAAATTGCGCATCATAAACAAATAAAACGCCAGTATTAGCATCATAAGATGCAGAGGCAGAGATATTAAATGCCGCATGTGTTGTCTCAATATGAATGAAGAACATACAGATAAAAATTATGATAATTCTTATTTTTTTGAATATTCGCATAGGTGAACTCCTCATGTTTATAAATGATAGTACTTGATAATATGATTATAACATATCTGTTTTGCTTTGAAATGTGAAAGTGTTCAGTTAAAAAACGAAACTCTTTCATGTGAGAAGAGTTTCGTTTATTTTTCTATTTCTGCCATTGTTCATATGTCAAACAGTTGATATGTTCTGTTTTTATTTCATTCAATAGTTTACAATGTATGTTCTCATTAGTACGTACATATTGAAAACCGCATTTTTCTTGTGTACGTTTTGATTTTTCATTTCCATCATAATAACCACACCATACTTTTTTCATATGAAGATCTACAAATGAATAACGTAACAACTCTTTCACTGCTTCTGGAATATATCCTTTTCCCCAATGTGGACTACCAATCCAGAATCCTATTTCTGCTTCATCCTCAGGGATTGAAATATGACTGTTTTTCCCAATCATCAATCCGATACTTCCAATAACTTGTTTTGTTTCTTTTAAAACAACTGCATAAGTTTCTGGAACCGCAAGTATATTGCGGATGATTTCAAGGCTGTTTTCTACACTTGTATGAACTGGCCATCCGGCACTAGGACCAACGAGTGGATCTTTGGCATATTCATATAAATCCTGTGCATCACTATCTAACCATGGACGTAATATCAACCTTTCTGTTTCAAAGTTCATAAATATCCCTCCTTTATTAGAGTGATTATACCATAGAGGAATCTAGAATACTACCATCGGTAGATATGGTTACCACACTCCATGGGATAAATTTACCACTTGTTTGTAGAGCGGTTTTTACTGCGTGTTCAATTCCACCACAACATGGTACTTCCATTCGTACAACACAAACACTTTGAATATCGTTGTTGCGAATGATTTCTGTTAATTTTTCTGCGTACTCGATTTGATCTAATTTAGGACATCCTATGAAAGTAATTCTATTTTTCATAAAACGGTTATGGAAATCTCCATACGCATAGGCAGTACAATCTGCCGCAATCAATAGATTGCTGTTTTTAAAGTATGGGGCTTGAATAGGTGCTAACTTTATTTGTATAGGCCATTGTTGTAAAGCTGATGGGATTGAAGAAAGTGCTTGTTCACTTGGGCTTCTTTGAAACTGTTGTGCATGAGTGGAAGGACATCCACATGGAAGAGGCTCCTGTTGTTTCTTTGTTTCCATATGTTTACGAACGGATGCTTCATCATATGCCAAAGCTTCTCGTTCAACAAAAGAAATTGCCCCTGTTGGACATGTAGGTAAACAATCTCCTAATCCATCACAATAATCATCACGTAGTAAGGTAGCTATTCCATCGACCATTCCAATGGCACCTTCATGACATGCGTCTACACAAATTCCACATCCATTACATGTTGCTTTATCTATTTGAATAATTTTTCTTAACATTGTTGTATCCTCCTTGTGATTACGATGCAATCTTACTATACTATTAGGGAAAGATATGTTGTAACTACAACATTTTGGTGAAATTATGAAAACTTCAATGATAGAATCCTTTGCATTATTTCAACATATTCAAGAAACAGAGTTGGAACATGTACTACAAAACTTACAAGCATATACTAAGAGTTACGAGAAAGGGGATTTTATCCTGTATACAGGCGATTATGCACCTTCTATGGGGATTGTGTTGTCTGGTAATGTTTCTGTCGTACAGAGGGATGTATGGGGGAAAGAAAATATATTCCATCAAATTCATGAAGGAGGTATGTTTGCGGAAACCTATGCATATCTAGAACACGAACCCCTTATGGTAGATGTAATTGCCAATTGTAAAAGCGAAATCCTCTTCCTAAATATACGTGCGCTATGGGAATTACCAATGAATAAGACAAATGCAAGTTTAATGAAGAATCTAACTCATATACTTGCGCAAAAGAATTTACATCTATCAAGAAAAATAGAACATATTACACCAAGAACGATACGAGAACGTGTATTCTCTTATTTACAAGATCAAAGCATAAAACAAAATACAACTCATCTTCATATTTCATTCGATCGTCAACAGCTTGCGGATTATCTTTGTGTAGAACGAAGTGCATTATCGCATGAACTTAGCAAGCTACAAAAGGAAGGAAAAATCAAATTAGAGAAACATTTTATAGATTTGATTATATAAAAAAATATCCATCTATATGATGGATATCTAGAAAATATAAAAAAAGTGTTAATGCTATCGATCTGGGGGAAGATATACTGACTTACCTATATGGGTGGGGGAAGAAAGAATAAGCCAGCTGATAGCATTAACATAATAAATATACAGTATAATTCCAAAGAAATCAATACATTTCACCAGAAATTGAATCTTTTTATTTTGTATACCACTTTTATTTACAAATAATGTATAAATTTCTAATTATTCTTTGAAAATCGACATATCAAATGAACAATAATCTGTAATCACTTGATTTACACCAGCTAATTTTTCATATTCCTCAATTTTATCTAAGCTAGTAATCGCGATGATGTTTGCGGCATGTACTGCATGTGCATATTTTATACCTGATAAAGAATCTTCAATAATCAAACATT
>JAVWJF010000129.1:0-6987 GCA_036639195.1 Longicatena sp. | reverse complement strand
CACGACTTTCACCCTTGAAGATGTATTGTAAAGTGATCGCAATTCCTAGTGCAGGCATCAATCCACCAATGATCTGGAATATTTTCAATGGTGTTCCAGATAACATTTCAATGAAACCTTCGATATACGTTGCCCCAAAATAAGCCGCTAATGAACATGGAATGATACAAATGATAGCTGCCATAATCTGTGGACATAATACGTTTGAAATCCAAATTTTATTGTATTGTTCTTTTTCAACGAATCGATCTCCCATATGTACAAATATGGAGTCGAAAGTCATACGACAATACCAAATTAATGTTCCCAATAATCCAATCGGTACAGATAATGCTAAGGCTGTTTCTGCATCCAATTTCCCAGTAATCGCAAATGCAGCTCCTAGTGTTCCCGCTAATGCCATATCGGCTGGCATAGAACCTCCCGCAGAAATAAATCCAAGATAAACCAAGTTGATACTTGCACCAACCATGGCACCTTTCAATGGATCTCCTAAAATGATACCTGCTATCCACCCACAAACCAATGGTCTTTGAATCGTCCACAAACCAACGAATGGTAAGTTTGCTTCTCCGATCCAATACAGGATCCCCAATAGAATCGCTTGTACTAATGACATAAATTTTCTCCTCTCTTTTAAGTTTTATGTCTCAACAGAATCTGTCGCTATAACAAATTTGAAATATCGACTACCTTCTGTTCAGGTACTAATTGATAATACACATGTACACCTTTTTCATTTTTCATACGACGAATGGAATCTACTTCCGCAGGACTTGCGGATACGTTGTTCACAAATGGTTTACGATCTCCACGAATTCCCATTCCACCAAGACATACTTCTTTAATTTCTACTCCACCATCAACCAATTGTTCAAATACGATTGGTGTTTTCGTTAATACGATAACTCTTTCATTTCCTGGATCTGGTTTTAATAATGCTTTGGTTGCTCCTTCTACAGAAAGTACCGCAACTTTTGTTCCTTGTGGTGCTAGTGCCATCAAGACACGACGATTGAAATTATCTGCCGCAACCTGATCATCCACAATTACAATTCGATTGGCGCTTAAACTTGGTGTCCAAGCGGTTACTACTTCGCCGTGGATCAAACGATCATCCACTCGTGCTAAAACGATGTTTCGCATTTTTCATCCTCCTCATTATCAAGTAAATCTGCTAGGTATTTCTTTACATCCTGTACGGTACTGCCAGCTAGCTTCATTGCTTCATCGCAAATTTCTGCAGCACTTTTTCCATTCCCTCTCATCAATAGAATTTCCATTAACAGTGGAACATTGATACCTGTTAAGTGATATACATCATAGGTATTCATTAGCTGTACAACTGCATTGAATGGACTTCCATAGAATAAATCGGTAAGTACCAGGATTTCTTCTCCTACTTCTGCTTTTTTAAACTCTATTTCAATATTTTCTATGAGGATATCCACTCCTTGATGTGGATATAATCCTACATATGATAAATCTTGCTGTTCACCCAATACCATTTCCATAGTTTCAAACAATCCTTTGGAAAAAGAACCATGAGATACTAAGATAACTTTCATAATATCTTCCTTTCTACATTCCCTCTGTGAGGAAGCACCTCTTTGGAAGCGTTTCCATCATCTGGTTATAGTTTACAATGTTTTGTTCGCGTGTTTTTATTTTAATCTTCGTAATGATTACGTAACCTAGACTCTACACAAGTTCATAATGATTACGAAATTCATCACATCATCCCTATTTATCGCTTATTTTAATGGTTCATTTTCCATGATTTCTTTCAAAGCCCCATACATACGCTGATATTTTCGGTATTGTTTTTCGTATATGTTTACTTGATTGTCACAAGGAACATATACCTTTCCTGTTGTCTTTTGTGATTCTTTTTTTTCTATCCCATCTACTTTCCCTGCCAGTAGTGCTACACCATATCCGGGAGAAGCATTCATGCTTACTTCCTCTAGTTCACAGTGTAAAATATTTGCCATGATGTTCATCCAAACATCACTTCTTGTACCTCCACCATTGATTTGCATACGCTTAGGCCATGCTTTCAAATGCATGTTTTCCATCACTTCCCGAAGTGCATATCCAACGCCTTCAAACACAGCCTGTAACATATCCTCTCGTTTGCTATTAGCACTTAATCCAATAAAAGCTCCTCTTGTATTAATATCCTGATAAATCATTTTATCCCCTGTGATATGTGGAAAGAATAAGATGTGATGTTCTTTCCCACAAGCATTCCTTAATCGATCTTGGTCAATTCCCATATCACTGCTTTCTACAATATTTTCCACCCACCATTTATGTGTTCCACCAGCAGAACGCACTGTTCCCTGTACAACATTTACAAAACGATCATGCTGCGCATTGAATACTACATTCTTTCCTAATCCTTCAAAATCCTTATCTTCTTTAGCCAAAATAATAACTCCACTAGTTCCTAAAGATAAGACGGGTTGTTGTTGGTCCAATACACCCATTGCTACTGCATTGGCTGGATTATCCCCAGTACCAGCAATGACTTTGATGCGTTTATTGATACGCAACTGTTCACATAGTTCTTCACGAAGAGTCCCCACAATATCACAACTTGCGTAAATAGGACCTAAATAGTGATCATCAATTCCCAAGATATCCAACATATATCCAGACCATTGTTTCGACACAATATCGTACATGGAACTCGTAGACGCATCACAATAATCCGAACTATATTCTCCTGTTAAACGATATACGATATAGTCATAGGCAGTCATGATTTTACGAACTTTAAGAAATACTTCAGGCTCTTGTTCTTTTACCCAAAGCGTATTCATTGCGGGACTTCCAGTAGATAAAATCTTCGCAATATATTTGGTATCCTCTCGCTTCGCTAATCTCTCTTTTAAAGGAGCGACCATATCACTACTACGCAAGTCATTCCACATAATGGCCTTTCGAACACTTTTTCCTTGTGCATCTAGAAAGACCGTCGTATGCATTTGACCAGTTACTCCAATGGTAGAAATATTGATACCATCAAATTTTTCATGGATATCTTGTAACGCATGCAGTACTGCTTGAAACCAAACATCTGGATCTATTTCTCGATATCCTTCCCTTGGTTCATCAAAGGCATAGGAATATCCATGTTCATATACAATATCGCAAGCCGTATCTATCACAACACATTTTAAAGAGGAAGTTCCAATATCAAGTCCTACATAATACACAAGATGCCTCCCTTCTGTCTTTTTATTTTAGACCATTGATAATTTGTACTAAATCACTTGCTGTTTTACTCACATTTTCAACTGCTTTCATACTCAATCCATAAAGGTTTGCTTCCATATGATTCACTTCATAAGCTTCTCCAAATGTTTGAATAAATGCTTTACGCAAATCAGATCCATAATTGATTTTAATCATATTGTATTTACGCATTTCTTGAATTTGTTCAAATGGAATGCCAGACCCCCCATGAAGTACAAGTGGCACTGGAGATACTTCCGCAATCTTTTTCAACAATTCTAAATCTACTTTTGGCGTCACATCCAATCCATGAACATTTCCAATAGAAACCGCAAGGATATCACATCCAGAACGTTCCACAAATTCTTTTACTTTCGCAGGATCCGTTTTACAATCTGCTTCACTTACATCATCATCTTCTTTTCCCATAATGGCACCAAGTTCTGCTTCCACTGGAACATTGTGCAAATGACAGTATTCCACCGTTCTTCTTACTTCTTTTATATTTCCTTCGAAATCTTGATCAGATGCATCCACCATAATAGAGGTAAATCCAGCATCTACACATGCTTTCACATCTTCAAAACTTTTCCCATGATCTAAATGAAGACCAATCGGTGTATCTGTATCCTTTAAAAAAGCACGCATCAAGTCAGCAATTACTTGTGGATCTGAAAGATGCAAGTTATTAGAAGAAATTTGTACCATTCCTGGAAGGTGTACATCATTTAATCCTTTGATAATTGCCTTTGTCATTTCTAGGTTTGTTGTATTAAATGCCGGCAATATCAATCCTCTTTCTTTTGCATACGCTATCAGATCATATCCATTTACAATTTTCATCATTTTTCCTCCTTAATTTATTTTGAAAATCTGAGCATTACTTTAAATGTTTCAGGGCGCATTGCGACATCCATTGCATCGCTAATTTCCTGATAGTCGAATACTTTTTCAATCAATGGTGTTACATCGATAATTCCCTTCGCAATACAATCCACGGATTGCGCAAACGATTCTACGGTTGGACTCACCGTCCCAGTGACTTTAATTTCTTGTGAATGAAGTCTGCCTGCATCTACTAAGATTGGTTCATTGGGATGGATGGAACTAAACATATTGACCAATCCACTCTTTGCTGTCATTTCGATTGCTTGTCTTGCAACTGCAGGAATTGCGGTTGTGTTGTATACCACATGAGCGCCTCTACCATTGGTTAATTCTTTTACTTTTTCGACTACATCGCCATCCATCGGATCGATGACTTCATCAGCCCCCATCTTCAAGGCAATGTCGCGACGTTCAGCACTGGTTTCACTTACGATGATATGAGCACCACGTTTTTTCGCACACAATACATGCAAGAGCCCCATAACGCCTCCACCGATGATAACCACTTCATCTCCCATACGAATATTGGTTTTGTTAATACTATTGATGACACATGCAAGAGGCTCCGCAAACGCTGCCAATTCATCCGGTGTATCATCTGGGAAGATATGCAAATGACGAGCCTTTACCGCAATATATTGTGCAAATCCAAAATATCCAGAAATACCTCCTTCGTTATAGAACGTCTTTCCTTGTTCTGCACTATCACAGATATTTTCATTTCCATGTTTACAGCTATAGCACACACCACACTCATCGATGATATAGTTCACTACCTTCTGCCCTACATGGAATAATCTAGGATCTACTTGACTTCCCAACTTCTCAATGATCCCAGCATACTCATGTCCACCTACTCTTGGATACGTATACTTAGAACCTTTATAATCCCTAATATCATTGGTACAAATCCCTGCAACTGTAATACGTAGTAATACTTCATCTTCCTTTGGTTCTGGCATTGGAAGATCTCTAATGCTGTATTCCATTGGTTTTTCTATTACACAAGCTTTCATATTTCCTCCTTCGATTGATTTTGTTTTTTTATCAAACAAGCAATCTGTTATCCATTTTCATTATAGTAAAATTTCAATTGTGTATTTTCGAAGAATTGCACATTCATTATGAAGTAAACCTACCAATGTTCTTGCGTATCAATTACGAAAAAGTCAATTTTTTTCATAATTGATTTAAGATATGATATATGTGCATATGAATTAAAATAGTACGAACTTATGTTAAAATTAGATTCATATTTTTATTTTTACAAGACAAGAAAGGGGTAAGTGAAATTCTTATTAGTAGTAGAATTTCATAGGTAAAAAAGTATGCTCACAAAGAGACAATCAAGTATATTTTTAGAGTTATGCGAGAAAATCGGAGAGTATTATAAAGCAAATTATTTCTCTGATAAATTTAATGTAAGTTTGCGAACGATTCAAAACGATATTAAAGCAATTAAAGATGATACGTCTTCTTTATCAGATATCTTTGATATCGATTCAAAAGTACCTTTTGGGACTCGTATAAAAGTATTAGACAGTGATCGATTTGCCCAATATTTAGGTGAAATGAAGCTTCAAAGTGATGAGTTTAATATCAATTATCGCGATGACCGTATTTATAAGTTATTAAACTTTCTATTAAGTCAAAGAAAAAGCATTTCTTTAACAAAGTGCGCAGATTATATTTTTGTATCAAAATCAACGTTAACAAGTGATTTAAAAGAATTAGAAAAAATCTTAAGCAAATTCTCTTTACGTTTGATTCAAACGAAAGGTTACATCTGGATTGACGGATTAGAAAGAGATAAAAGAACATGCTTAATGGATAATAGTTATGCAATTCTTCCGATGATATCCAGTAAGCTTATGGCAGATACTGAAGCAGTCCATGTGGAATTTATACGTAAGACTTTAATGAAAGAATTACTAGAACGTCAATATCCTATTTCTGATGTAGAATTTCAAAACATTATCATTTGGTTGAATGTTTCCATTAAACGAATTATGAACTTCTTCTATTTAAACGATGAAGATATTACGAGTGATGGACAATATGATGCGGAAATCCAAATAGCTGCGGATATATTTGAACGCATTGAAACCAAATACTTCATTCGTGTTCCACAAACAGAAATTAACTTTTTAGCAATGTATATCAACAACCATAGCAATTTTAGTAATACCGACTATATATCCGAAGACTTAAATACCTTTATTTTAGAAGCTTTAGAAAAGATACGTGAGTCTTATCCAACAGATTTCACACACGATGTAGACCTTCGTATTTCTTTGGCATTACACTGTGTTCCTTTGATTTCTAGAGCACGTAACAATGTACAAATAAAAAATGAAATGTTGGATTATATCAAACAAAGTTTCCCTTATGCCTTTGATATCGCAACGTTCTTCTCTTATTTATTATCGGAGCGCTATAAATGTAAAATCAAAGAAAGTGAAACTGCGTTTCTAGCAATTTACTTTAACAAAAGTATCAATGAATATTCCGTACTAAAAGGAAATAAACGCATTTGTATTATCACGAATCTAAAACGTTCCGAATACTTCCTTTTAGAACAATTCTTATATGATAAGTTTCAAAAATATATCGTTTCTATTACCTTTGTGACTGGAAATGATTTGGATACTTTAAACCTTGATCAATTCGACTTATTCTTCTCAACAGAAGACAATCGAGCAACAGAATCTGGTTTAGCAACCAAGTTTACATTCTTCCCTGATTCTAAAGAACTAGAAAAGATTAAAGTTCGAATTGAAGGCTTCAAGAATGTAAAAGATATCATGAAGTTATTTGATCCAAAATTATTCTTCGTAAAGGACTTTACGAAAAAAG
>JAVWJF010000128.1:0-6993 GCA_036639195.1 Longicatena sp. | reverse complement strand
TCTTTGTAAGCTTTCATAAGATTACAGCGAGTCAAGAATTCATTTGCTGAATAAACACCTTTTAAGTTTTCACCTGGCATATTCATGAAATTAGGAAGTCCAGCGCCACTTCCGATGAAGATGGATTCATATCCTGCTTCAAATAAATCATCTACAGATTCACTTCTCCCGATCACAACATTTGTTTGTACATCAACACCCATCTTCTTCAAACCTTCGATTTCGTTTTGTACAATTGCTTTTGGTAAACGGAATTCTGGTATTCCATACATCAAAACACCACCTGCTACATGTAGTGCATCAAATACAGATACTTGATATCCTTTTTTCGCAAGATCACCAGCACATGTAAGTCCAGCAGGACCTGCACCAACAACCGCTACCTTATGACCATTGCTAACTGGTTTTGCAGGTGCTTCATTTACGTTTTCACGATACCAATCTGCAACAAAGCGTTCCAAACGACCAATTGCAACTGCTTCCCCTTTTACTCCGCGAACACATTTTTGTTCACATTGTGTCTCTTGTGGGCAAACACGTCCACAAACTGCAGGTAAAGAACTTGTTTCATGGATAATATGATATGCTTTTTCAAAATCTCCATTTTTCACTTCTTCAATAAAGTCAGGAATATTAACAGAAACTGGACAACCACTAATACATGGTTTTGTAGGACAATGTAAACAGCGTTGTGCTTCTTCCATTGCCATTTCTTTTGTATATCCTAATGCAACTTCTTCGAAGTTGTTTCTTCTGATATTAGGATCTTGTACAGGCATTTCTAATTTTTTCAATGACATATTAGGCATCTTAAGCTACCCCCTTATTCATTAGATTACACGCAGAATCACGTTCGTGAGCTTCAAAGTCACGATATGTCGCTCCTCTAGACATTGCTTCATCAAAATCTACTTCATGACCATCAAAATCAGGACCATCTACGCAAGCGAATTTTGTTTCTCCGCCAACAGTTAAACGACATCCTCCACACATTCCGGTTCCATCAATCATGATTGGATTCATACTAACCACTGTCTTAACGTTATATTTTTTAGTAAGAGCACATACAAATTTCATCATGATAAGTGGTCCAATTGCGATTACTTCATCGAACTCTTCACCATTGTTAATCAATTCTTCTAATACATTTGTTACAAGGCCTTTTGTTCCAGTACTTCCATCATCACTTACCAAATAGGCATGTGTACTTACCTTTTTGAATTCATCTTCAAGGATTACTAAATCCTTATTTCTGAATCCCGTGATAACAGTAACTTCTGTTCCATTGTCATGCAATGCTTTTGCTGTTGGGTATGCGATAGCACAACCAACTCCTCCACCAATTACACAAACCTTTTTTAAACCTTCCACATGGGATGGTTTCCCCAAAGGACCAACAAAATCTAAAATACAATCATTTTCATTCAAGTTGTTCAACAACATAGTTGTTTTTCCAACGATTTGAAAAATAATGGTTATAGTACCATTTTCGCGATCATAATCAGCAATCGTCAATGGAATACGTTCTCCCTCTTCATGTACGCGCAGAATAATAAATTGTCCTGCTTGTGCTTTTTTCGCAACGACAGGTGCTTCCACAACCATTTTCGTTACGGTAGGATTCAAAATCTCTTTCTTAACAATCTTGTACATAGTCTCTCCTTCCTGAAACTTTTTTACATTTTCCTGATGAAAAATCTTCCATCACTGTAATTATTGTACCTTTTTTCATTCTTTTATTCAACAATAACTTGCATTATTTTTGTATCATTATTAATGAAAAAGTGCTTTATCAGCACTTTTAAATACTCTTATGAACAATTTCCAATACGTTCTTTAAATCTTGTACTGCCATCTGTCCAGGGGCACTTGCTTTTTTTGCTGCGCCAAAGGTAACACTAGAACCGAATACTTCTCCACACATTCTAGATAATGCACCTGTTCCAGCCATAGACATAGTGATGATTGGTTGATGTGCATGTAACTCATGCATATCATTGGTAGCACGTAACAATTCTATTACATCATTCTTGCTTTGTGGCATAACCGCAATCTTTAAAATATCTGCATTCATATCTTGCATACGAGTAAGACGAGCAATGATATCTTCGTAGGCAGGCGTTTTCGCAAAATCGTGGTTTGACATAACCACATAAACTCCATGTTCTTTTGCACAAGCGATGATATCCTTAACACTATCATCTCCTGTAAACAATTCCACATCAATTAAATCTGCTTCTTTTGTAGAAATGACTGCTTTGTTTAGTTCCGTATAGAATGCAGTCGATACTTCTTTTTCTCCACCTTCTTTTTTACTTCTAAAGGTTGCGAGTAAAGTTGTATTGTTCAGCGCAGTACGAAGTTCATGTAACATTTCAACCACTGTTTCGATGGATTCCACTTCATCAAACCAATCCATTCTCCATTCAACGATATCTACTTCGATATTTGCTAATTCCGCTACTTCTTGCATAAGTTCTGCCGATGTTTTTCCAACGATTGGTACACAAATTTTTGGCATTCCTTCTCCAATTACAATATTTCTAGTTTTGATTGTATTCATAATGATTCCTCCTATTCCATATGTTTGGTATATGCTTCATATAGTTCTTCACCAGCTTGTTTACGTATGGTTTCATATACACCACTGGCTTTATTACGTAATTGTTCAATCATTGTTTGATCTACTTCGATGATATTTGTTCCACTATCGGTAATGATTTTTAAACGATCTGAAACTCTTTTATCTGCTTGTTGTCTTGCATATTGTTTAGCATTTTCACTCGCTTCATCCACAATGGCTTTTGCATCATCTGGTAAAGAGTCATAAAAATCATTGTTTACAATTAAGGAAAGCAAATGTGGCAAATGGTTGGTTTGTACAATATAGTCTTGTTGTTCATAGATTTTACCAGAAACAACAACTTCGTATGGATTTTCTTGCGCATCTATGGTTCCTTGTTGAAGCCCGATATATACTTCTGAAAATGTCATAGGTGTTGGATTTGCACCAATGGATTGCCAGAAAGCAATATGATTTTTATTTTCCATTGTACGAATCTTTTGTCCTTTAAAATCATTGACATCTGTTATTTTTTCATTCGTTGTCATAACACGGAAACTTTGATCCCCTAGCCCTAACAAACGAAATCCATGTTCTTCATATACTTGATTGATCATATTCATAAAATTTGTATCATCAAGTGTTGTTCGTAATTTATCGATGGATGTATACGCAACTGGTAAATCAAAGATTGCAAGTTTTGGAATGAAGCTTACTTGTGGTGCTGTATTTTGTAATATGAAGGAGATATCCCCTCCCATACAGCTTTCAATCAATTCGCGATCTCCACCTAAAGTTCCATTTTCATACACTTCCATTTGAATTTCTCCATCACTTAAACGCTCAACTTCTTCCGCAAATTTATTTGCGAAGATAGAAGTTACTGTGTCAGCAGGTGAATCGGTCGCAATGATCCATGGGTATCGTTTGGATGCTGCTACTGGATCTTCAATTTTTTGAGTACATCCACTTACCAATGAAAGGCAACCCACAAGAAAGAATATGTTCATTTTTCGTTTCATAATGTACTCCTTTCTAACCTACTAAACACAAAGAAATTGCAGGTACAAACGTAATCACCAATAATGCTAATAAGAAGAAGGCAATAAGTGGAGCTGCTTTTCTTGCGATCTGCATAACTGGTACTTCCGTTAAAGAACTAGCTACAAATAAATTGATTCCGATTGGTGGTGTCACAAATCCAATTGCTAAATTCACAACCATGATGATGCCAAAATGAACAGGGTCAATACCCAATGCATTTGTAATCGGTAATAAAATTGGCGTTAATATGAGGATTGCTGGACTTGTATCCATCACCATCCCCACAATCAATAACAAAATGTTGATTACGATTAAGACGGATACTTTTCCTGAGAATGTATGTAATATAAAATCACCAGCACTTTGTGGTATTTGTAATAAGGTAATCACTCTAGAGAACGCTACCGCTGCCGCTAGAATAAATAAGATTGGCGCAAATGTACGAATAGATTCTACAAGGACTCCTTTTAGGTCTGAGAATTTCAATGTGCGATATACAAACATTGAAATAATCAATGCATAGAACACTGAAATAACAGCTGCCTCGGTAGGTGAAGCTACCCCTGTATAAATACATCCTAGAATTATCACTGGTGTAAGCAGTGCCCAAAAGCTATCTAGAAATACTTTCTTAAATCCTTTTTCATGCAATGCATTTACTTCTAAATCTATTTTCTCGCTATCTTCGCCATAACGTTTACAGTGATAAATTGCATATAACATCAATAAGGAAGCAATTAACAAGCCAGGTACAATACCAGCCATAAACATTTTCCCAACACTAGCACCTGATGCCATACCATATAAGATAAATGGAATACTTGGCGGAATAATAACCCCAAGTCCTCCCGCAACCGCCACCAATGCAGTGACGAATGTTTTATCATACCCCATACGTATCAATAAAGGAATGGTCATACTTCCTACTGCCGCTACAGTTGCAGGCGCACTTCCAGAAATTGCTCCATAAAACAAACAAGTAACAATGACTGCACAAGGCATACCACCTGTATGTTTCCCTAAAAAGAACGAGAACACATCGAACAGTTTCTTAGAAACGCCACCCTTTGCCATTAAAATCCCAGATAACACAAACATTGGAACAGCTAAGAGCGGAAAGGAATCAATACCACCTAACATAGAACGAATAATATATTCTACACTAATTTGAAAGTTTGGATCAATCAAAGAAGGAGTTATGGATACAATCCCTAACGTACAAGCAATTGGCACAGAGATAAGAAGTAAAATAATAAATAAGACTAAAATACCTTGTATCATAACTTCCCTCCCTTTTCGATGGTTACATCTTTATGTTGTATGTAATGTACAATGTTTTTACATTCCAATACAATTTGTTGAAAGGAACGAAGTGAAGCAAGAGAAAAACCAACGAGAGGTGCTACTTGTACCACATACATTGGAAGTCCTAATGCAGGACTTTTTTGTGCAGATGCGATGCTCATTTGTAAATAAGAGAATGCATGCACGCTTAGATATAGGAAGAAAACGCATAATATAATGTTCAAAATAAGTTGAAAGACAATATATACATGTTTTGGTAACATATTAATAATTTGATCAATTTTGATAGAAATCCATTTTTTGATACAATATGCAATACTGATGAATGCAGACCATATAAACAGATACCTTGTCAATTCCTCCGACCAACTCAAAGAAGCGTTGAATACATAGCGTGAACAAACCTGGATCCCCATAATGATGGTCATTGAACACAACAGAATAATCAACAAATACTCTTCAAGATTATCATCCAACCAACGTATTAGTTTCATTTGTTTTCCTCCTTTATCACAATCATGATTCCAATTTTTGTAATTATAACAATTCTTTTAAGAAAAAGCTACTTTGAAACAGAAAGTCTAGCAAAGCGCATATTTACAAACAATGCTAATAATACACCCACACAAGTGATCCCAATATTCATCATAAGAATAGATTCTGAATTCATATTTCCTGCCAAAGAAAGAATAGTATAGTTAGACAAAGAAGATAAAATCATAACAATACTTGTGATTGTTCCTTTGATATTTGGGAATAAATCATTTGCGGTTGCGGTTACTAATTGTAAGATTACACCACCTGCGCTATATCCTACAAGTGCTGCACCAATATAACACATTGTTTCACTACGCACGAAGTAAACTAGTGCTAGTGAAATCAATGTAATCAAAGGATACACAAATAAGAAACGTACGCCTTTGATCTTTGATACTAATGATGCTGTCACAATGATAGCTGCTAAGGAACCAAAAGAATAATACGTTTGCATCATTCCTGGATCTTGTACTCCTGCTAAATCTTTCGCAAATGTTTGTGCACAGTTCAACCAAAGTTGGAATGTTGCAGTACATGTAAATCCAATGACAACAAGTGCAATACTTTCCACTGTAAATTTTGAATTGCGGATATTTTCTATTAAACCTGGTGCTTTTTCTCCAGCACTCTTTTCCGTTTTTGGAAGTGGAGCAAACACAACTAACGCACCGATGATAACAATCGCAACACCACAAATATAAAGAAGTGTATTATAAGATAAACTTGCTCCCGCAAGTGCACCTAACATAAATGGTAGTAACAACTGCGCTGCTGATATAAAGAATTTTGTTAACATAGTTGCTAGTGAAGAACGTGGTTGTAGGATTTCTACACACGCTGGAATAACACCTGTATCTAAGAAAGAGTTCGCAATTCCTCCTAATATAGCCGCAGCATAAGCTACCCACATATTTGGAGAACATGCAATTCCTATGAAGAAGATTGCATAAGAGGCAATCCCAATCAAAGAAGATACTTTTCTTCCCATTTTATCAGATAATGGTCCTGCTATTGGAAGTGAAATCAAACGTCCCAATCCAAGAGCTGCCGCAACCATTGTTACTTGCCCGATAGAATCGATTCCAACACCCCATTGTTCTACTAACATTTCTTTAATAACTGCTTGTCCCAATATTGAACACCCTATCCCATGTATAAAGTAGTTCAAATAAAGTATAAAAGCACTTGGATAATATTTCTTATTCATAATTTTCCCTCATCCTATCCTTAAAATTTAATATCTAAAATTTCTTTCATGTAATCAATTGGCATTTCTTTTCCTGTCCATAATTCGAATGCCGCAGCACCCTGATATAACATCATCCCTAAACCATTCATACATTTACATCCAATTTCTTCCGCCACTTCTAACATTTTTGTTTTCGTTGGCATATAAACTACATCACTTACGATTAAGTCTTTACGTAAATAGCTAGCATCTGGAATGATCATACTTCCTTCTAATGGTTTCATCCCCACACCTGTAGCGTTGGTAAACAAATAACTGCTTTCAATTTCACGTTTCAATGCTTCACAATCTGCTA
>JAVWJF010000127.1:0-7063 GCA_036639195.1 Longicatena sp. | reverse complement strand
GTGCATTAAGCAATACGTTAAAGGAAGAGTATCCATTGCCAAAATCATCTAGAGAACATTGGAATCCATATTTTTTAAATTCAGATACAATTTTTTTCATATGTTCTGTATCATCTAATGAAATAGATTCCATAAGTTCTATTTCGATATATTCTTTTGGGATTTTATACTGCTTGAATATATTTCTATATTTCTGTACTATATTATCCGTATAAAAAGAGGTTTTTGAAATATTGAAGCTTATTGGAACAATGGGTTTATTCATCTTTATACGTTCATCTAGGACCTTGCACATTTGGTCAAATATATCTAAATCTACCAGTTCTATATAACTGTTTTTATTCAGTATAGGAAGAAATTCTGATAATGGAATAAAGTTTCCATCTTCATCAATCCAGCGAAGTAAGGCTTCAGCACCATATATTTTATCTGTTTTTAAATCGATTTTTGGTTGTAGATATGCGATGAATTCATAATTCTTATAGGCATCTGCAGTTTTTATTTCCAAGTCCATACGATGTATGTATTGATTATAAATAGGTTGTTCATGTACTTCAATAGAATGACACCGTGTAGCAAGTCCACTACTTTCTTTTCTACAAATACATGCATAATTCCAAGCGTCATAGAATCCTACTTTTTTATCCTTCATTTCATAAACACCATAAGATAAAAAGATATTGCGTTCTATTTTCTCATTTTTCGTACGATAGGCTTGTTCAATTAAATCAAACATCCGTTGGTAAATAAATGTATGCATATCTTCAAATTGCAACAGCATTACAAATGTATCTGCAGCAATATGAGCGACATATTCTTTATGAAATAAAAAGGATAGCAAAACATTATAAATTTCATTTATAATATCATTACCTCCATCATATCCATGTTTTGCATTGTAGTATCTAAAATTCTTAATATTAACTTCTATCAAGTTATATTTAGAATTTGAACATAAAGCTTCATAATACTTTTCTTCAATATAGGCTATATCATGCTTTAAGGTTCGTGAACAATTTGCAAAGTTCTTCTGTATATCTCTCAATTTTAGTCCCTCACTTTTGGCTTCAAGAAATGATCTTTCGATTGCATAAAATGGGCCGTTGATTATAACCTATTATAGCACTTTCTTTGCCCACAGACAACGTTAAAACTTGATTGTATAATACGAATGAAGTATTTTTATAAATTATTGAAGTACTGTGAACATTGTGTTATCTATTTTTCTTTTTTAGTAATCATATTGAAAAAAATATCCGTATCATTTACAAATTGAAAAAGTGATTTAAATATGGTACTATGTTTAAGATGAAAAAAAAGTTTGGGAGGTTAGAGCAATGGAACAATACAAGAAGGAATTTATTGAATTTATGGTGGATAGTAAAGTTTTAAAATTTGGAGACTTTACATTAAAGAGTGGAAGAAAATCTCCTTTCTTTATGAATGCTGGAGGTTATGTAACTGGAAGTCAACTAGCAAAACTTGGAGAATACTATGCAAAAGCAATCCATGATACTTATGGACTAGACTTTGATGTATTGTTTGGACCTGCATACAAAGGAATTCCTCTTGCAGTCGCAACAACAATGGCAATTTCAAAACTGTATGGTGTAGACATTAAATACTGCTGTAATCGTAAAGAAGAAAAAGACCATGGGGATACTGGTATCTTATTAGGTGCGAAATTGCAAGATGGTGATCGTGTTGTCATCATTGAAGATGTAACTACTTCAGGAAAATCCATCGAAGAAACATACCCAATTTTAAAAGCACAAGGGAATGTAGAAATTAAGGGATTGATTGTTTCTTTAAACCGTATGGAAAAAGGAAAAGGAACACAAAGCGCATTGGATGAAGTCAAAGAGAAATATGGCTTTGAAACAAGTGCGATCGTTTCTATGGCAGATGTTGTAGAACACTTATATAACAAAGAGTACAAGGGAGAAATCATCATTAACAATGAGCTAAAAAAAGCAATAGATGCGTATTATGATGAATATGGTGTAAAATAGATTTACATACATGTTGACTATATTATACAAGAAATACATTTCTATCTATTCTATGATTATGTAGTAGATAGAAAGAAGGTATACTATGAGTCAAAATGAAAAATGTGTAATGGTAATCGATGAACATTTACCACTTGGAATCATTGCGAATACGGCGGCAGTGATGGGAATTACGCTAGGGAAATTGAAACCTGAAATTGTAGGAACAACCGTCCTAGATAAAGATTTCAACCAGCACCTTGGAGTGATTACATTTCCTGTTCCTATATTGAAGGCAGATGCCAGTAAAATCCAAGAATTACGTGAATTTTTATATCAAGAAGCGTATCAAGATGTACTCTGTGTAGATTTTACGTTACAAGCACAAGAGTGTAAAGCGTATGAAGAATACATAGAAAAGATGAAGCATGTTTCTCAAAAGGATTTAGTTTATATGGGGATTGCGATTTGTGGTCCTAAAAAGAAAGTAAATTCTTTAACAGGAAGTATGCCATTACTGCGATAAAGTAAATAAAAACCTTATTCTTAGGAGTAAGGTTTATTTTCTTATGAGTGCATAACACAATGTGAATCGGTTATAACGAATTTTACGACCACACTGTTGAAGTACTTCTGATAATGCACAATATTTATCTACGGCTTGTAAAATCAAGCCTTCTTTTGTTTTTGGACGATGAAAAGTAATTGGCCACATATGATGCAAGATAGCATCTTCAATAATGGCATTTACCATTGTTGCTTTTCTAGCATTCTCTAAAGCTACTTTTGGATGTGCACTACGATGTTTCCCTTCAAAGGGGATTTCATCATGATGACGATCATATAAGTATAGGTCATGTAATAAACCTGCTCTAGCGGCACTATAAGCATCTAAATGAAACTTTCTTGCTAATAAAAAGGTATAGTAGGAAACGTTGAGAGAGTGTTGAAATCTTGACGTATGCATATGTTGTACATAATCTTGTAACTCGTTAATTTGATCAAGACCTAGCAAATCTTTGATACAATCCAAATATTCATTTGCTAATGTACAATCTTCGTTATTTAAATCCACTTTTGAAAAAATCGCTTTCTCCATGCATTCTCCTCTTTCTTTCACAGTACTTCTTCATCATATCATTTTTTTATAAACAATTTATGTGATAGGTTTGTGATTTGCATTTTTTACAATTTTCGCTTTTGCAAATTGCCTTGAAATACGGTATCATAATACCATATGAAAAGGGGATTATAAAAATGTTAACTTTTGAAAATGTAATATTACATATATTGGATAGCGAACATAACACATGTGTAATTAGTGATGAATGTATGGATGAAACAGATGAAACACTAGATACCATATTGCAAAGTAAGGCAACAAAGATCTTTGCGAGTGCACAAAAGAAAAAGGGAGTTTTTCAAGAAGGGTCTGCGTTTCGTGAATGTGTAGAACGTTATAAGGATGGACAAGTATCATTTGAGGAAATGAGTGAGAAGATAGCCCGTAGTATTTTTGATGTGAAGATGAAATATGGTTTATATGCATCCAGTGACTTGATTGTAGCAATTGTTATGAATGAGGGTAGACGTTACCTAATCGGTATTGATAATGCCTTCCATGAAGGAATTACGCATGATATACGTCAAAGTGATAAAACATGCAATGTGATTTGTTCTAGCTCCTCATTGATTTCTAGTAACTTGATTAAAGATGATCGTGTATTCCTTGTAGAACTAAGTGATTTGAGTGTTTCCACGATTGAAACAAAGATAGAAATTGAAGCAGAGAAAGTAAATGTATTCGCGGATATCATTTTACAAACAAGCAATGAACCATCCTATAAAGAGGCAATGAAATCCATTAGTAAAACATGTGAAATGATCGTAGATAAATATGATATGAATGAAATGGAAATACTTCCTAAGATGAAGGGGATTATACAAGAGAATGTAACCGCGCAAACACCCATCAATATAGAAGAAGTCGCAAATGTATTGTTTGTGGATAAACCTCTTGCGAAAAGTGAGTTTAAAGAAGAACTCAAGACAAAAGGGGTAGAAAAAGATGTAGAAGTAGAATACGTTAAACCTACCAAAGCGGATGTCGTACAAAAGATAAAGACAGATAGAGGAATCGAATTGATCATTCCTATTGATTTTATGAACTCTAAAGATTTAGTGGAATTTCAAAACAATCCAGACGGTACCATTTCTATACAATTGAAAAATATTATGCACATTTCTAGTAAGTAAAGTGTATAGCGAACAAGTGAAAACTTGTTCTTTTTTTTAGAAATGTAAGAAATTGCATAGGGAAGCCTTTTACAATTATAGAACAATACGATACAATTACAATGAATGAGAGGTATGAATATGTCTACAAAAAATAATCGCATGATTGTATTCTTAAAACTATTGATGAATCATGAAGGATATATGAAGAGTGAAGAATTATGTGCAGGATTATCCATCAGTCCAAGAACACTTCGAGATGATATCACGAAGTATAATATAGAATTTCGTAAGAATGGGTTAATGATTGATTCGAAACATGGAACTGGGTATCGTTTACAAATCATTGATGAGAGTGCGTATCATTTATTTATTGCGTCACTTTTAAAAGAGGAAGAAGATTCCCAACGATTACTACCAGTATATCCAGAGGATCGTATCAATTACTTAATTAAATTGTTGTTGAGCAATGATGATTATGTAAAGTTAGATGATGTTGCAGATGAAATTTTCATAAGTCGCTCTACTTTACAAAATGATATGAAAGAAGTACGTGAGAGGTTGCGTTTCTTCCATTTAAAGCTAAATAGTAAACCCGCATATGGAATACGTATCGAAGGAAGTGAGATGCATAAACGTTCCTGTATATCGCAATATTTTTTTCATACGGATACGATGGATGAACTTTTTTCTAAACGAAATCCAATGAATGAACAACAAACTTTAATACGAGATATCCTATTTGAAACCTTGGATGAAACAGGATTTCGTTTGAGTGATATTGGATTTCAAAACTTGATTATTCATATTTCTATTGCTTTACAAAGAGTTCGTGAACAAAGTGAAGATAACTTAGAACTTTATCAGGACATCTTGGATACGAAAGAATATGAAGTCGCAATGCTTTTAGTACAACGTTTAAATGAAGCAATGAAGGTAAACTTAAAACCTGTAGAGACATGTTATATAGCCATTCATCTTATGGGGAAAAAGACATTACAATATCATCGTGAATATGCAATTACACAAGAGATAGAAGAATTGTTATGTACTACCTTTGATGAAATACAACAACAATATGGGTATGACTTCTTTTCCGATTTAGAACTATATACGGTATTAGCGTTGCATTTTCAACCAATGTTAAATCGTTTGCGTTATGGACTTCCTATGCAAAACCCATTGTTGGAAGATATTAAGAGTGAACATCATCAAGCGTTTGAAATTGCAGTGTTATCCGCGGATGTCATTACTCGTACCTTGCATTTTTCTATGAGTGAATCAGAGATGGGATATCTAGCTTTGCATTATGCATTAGCAATGGAACGTGCAGAAAGTAAGAAACAAAAGAAGAAGAACATCATTGTTGTATGTGCGAGTGGAGCAGGTAGTTCACAAATATTGATGTATAAATTACGACAACGTTTTCAACAACAATTACAAGATACACAAGTGATTGAAATGTATAAGTTAAAAACAATTGATCAAAGCCATTATGATTTTATTCTAACGACAGTACCAATCCCTTTTCCTACCAGCATTCCGGTGATTCAAGTGCAATACTTCTTAAATGATGCAGATATCGTACAATTATCTGATGCATTTTTAGAACAAGGGGATACTAGTGTTGTCGATCGTTACTTTGATGATGCTTTGTTCTTTGAAGATATCGAAGGAAAAACAAAAGAAGAAATCATCACTGAAATGATTACACGTACATCGAAGGTTCATCCTCTACCAGATATGTTTATGGCATCTGTATTTGAACGTGAACAGATAGCAAGTACGGAATTTGGAAACTTCGTTGCAATGCCTCATCCCATGAAAGCAATGTGTGATGAAACCTTTGTAAGTGTTGGTATTTTAAAACGTAACATTCGTTGGGTGCATCAACAAGTGCGTTATGTATTCTTAATGTGTGTGAAGAAAGATGAAACACAGTCCCTTCAACAATTTCATGAAGCACTAGCAACGCTTGTAACAAATCGTTCCCTCATGCAAGAGTTTGAAAAAGCTCCTACCATCAAGACTTTAAAAGATCTTTTGAACCAACAAACAAAGATACAAACAAACGACAACGATATCTTTCAATAAGAATTGCCACAATGTATGTGGCAATTCGTTCGCTACAAGTAGTATCCATAATCCTTATAATTATAGGTGAGGAGGAACCTAATGTGAATGTTCTGTTATGCTGTTGTTCGGGCTTCTCAACCAGCATCTTAGTAAAGGCAATGCGAGAAGAAGCAATCCGTATAGGAAGACAAGATATTAAGATAGGCTCTATTGGTGCCGATATGCTATATGAATATATCGACCGATCAGATGTCATTTTAATTGCGCCTCAGCTATTTCATGAATATGATCATCTCAAAAAACTGGCAGATGACGCTGGCAAGCCAATGTACGTAGTCAATCGCGATGACTATGGAAACATGGATGGGAAAAAGGTTCTTTCAAACATGCTCTTTCAAATAGAAAGAGATGACAGGGAGGATATTAAAATGGATACTGTTTCAACATTTATTGAAAGCAAATTGATGCCGATTGCGATCAAAGTCGGCTCCAACAAAGTTTTAACGATTATACGTAATGCGATGTGTGCAACGATGTCACTACTTATCATTGGTAGTATTTCGATTTTATTAACAAGCTTTCCAATCGATGCAGTCGCAAAATTCTTACAACCAGCTTCTCCGTTTCTAAATGCAATTTATAACTGTACAACGGGAATGATGGGATTATTTACTGCAGCTAGTATGGCATACTATGCGGCTGTAGAATACAAAGCAGATATATTCTCAAGTATAATTACATCTGTTTCAGCATTCTTATTA
>JAVWJF010000126.1:0-7128 GCA_036639195.1 Longicatena sp. | reverse complement strand
AAGTAAACAGGTGATCCATATGAAACAGAAAGATAAATCTGCTAATTCCATTAACATAAAACAGTACTATGAAGAAAAGGGCTATCGATCATTAAATAAGTCTGATCTAGTCAACCGTTTCTTCTCTTTTGCAGTGGATGTTATTGTGATGTTGGCACCTATTATGATATGGGATATTATCATGATGGCAGTTCTAGGAAGTATCGTAAGTGTCTCTGGAATTGTAATTGTAAATATTATCATAGGTATCCTATTGGTATGTACAATCCTTTGTTTGAATGCTTATATATATACGCAAACAGGTGGACAAAGCTTAGGAATGCGTATGTTCAAGTATAAAGTGATTTCAAAGAACGGAAAAAATGCCTCAAAAGGGAAATTGATTTTAAGAGAAGTTGTTGGGTTCGATATTCCTTTTGTTGTGTTAATGATTTTCTTTAATGCTTTTGGAGTTGTATTCTATTGGGGTATCAATGCACTTGTTTTGATTGTTAATAAACAACAACGCACACTTGTAGATTTTATCTTTGGTACAAGCGTTGTGGGTCTTATGGAAAATGTACAAGTTTCCAAGAGATCAGTTGAAGGTACACAAGTAATCACTCCTAAGAAAGTGGTTATGGAAAACTGTCGATTCGATCTTCATTTGCACTCGAACTTTAGTGTAAATGGGGAATATAATATAGAAGAAATTTTCCAGATGGCTGCGAAGAAAAACTTAAAAACTATTTCAATTACAGATCTTGATTGTGCAAAACAAAACAGCATTGCGATGCGTATGAGTAAACTGTATCATGTAAACTATGTTCCAGGTATTGAGATTAACTGCGATTTACATGGATGCCGTATTCGTGTATTAGCATATTTTATCCAATACAATAATGAATTATTCGCAACTATTGAAAATGAAAGCTTAGTAAATGAAAAGAATGCAAGTATCGAACGTGTGCGTAAATTCGAAAAACTACTAGGTCAACGTATTGATATCGATCGCTTATTAAAAAACAATCGTTTCCAAAAGATTCCTGGAGAACTTATCGCAAAACATGTATTAACTCGTTCAGAGTATGAAGATTGTCCACTTTTACAACCATATCTTATGGGAAGTAAAAAAGAGCAAGCGGTACGCAATTTGGTGAAGGATTTCTTTGCCTATGGAAAACCTTGTTATGTAGCAGTAAAATATCCATTGTTGGAGGATGTGTTAGATGTTATCCATTTAACAGAAGGTGTGGCAGTACTTGCATATCCAGGAAAACTATTAACAAATGGAGAACAGTTAATGAATGAAGCAATTGGTATGGGCATCGAAGGTATTGAAGTATTCCATCCAGCTCATAGCAAAAAAGAAATGGCAGACTTGTTGCAATATGCAATGAAGCATAAACTATTTATTACTGGTGGTAGTGGATTCTACAATGAAGATGGTGGCGTTCAAATGGGAGAATTCCATTGTCCTAAAGATGCACAACGAATTATAGAAGAATTTATAGAAGCCAAAGCATAGGATGATGAAATATTCATCCTTTTTATTTATCTAATAACGATGTTTGACATTCATCGAATATATGGTATTATATAGATATCTAACATTGGAGGTAGATGGGTATGAAACATGGGTATCGTATTATATTTAAACAAAAATTATTCATGCGAAGTATTTTTGCAAACTTAATCAATCGCTTTGGGGATTCTGTGGACGCAATTGCGTTTAGTTGGCTCGTCTATGCAATTACAAACTCTGCAGCATGGTCTGCTATTGTGCTTGGTGTTAACTTATTGCCAAACATTGTTGTACAACCAATTGCTGGTGCCATTGTAGAACGCCTATCTAAGAAAAGAGTGATTGTTGTTTGTGATATTGCACGAGGAATTATGACAGCGTTCATTCTGATACTTTACCTGGGAAATAACTTATCTCCATGGGTATTACTTGGAATCACGTTTATAAATAATACATTTGAATCCTTCCGTAGTCCTGCAAGTACTTGTTTTATACCTATGATATTGAAAGAAGAACATTATGAATTCGGATTATCATTTAATCAATCTAGCTCTCGTGTTTGTGAACTTGTGGGAATCGGATTAGCTGGTGTGATTATTGCGGCTTTTGGTGTTCAAGGAGCTATCATTATCGACATGTTAACGTTCTTCTTATGTGCCGCTATCATTGCGAGCATTCCAGTAAAAGAAGAACTACAAAGAACAGCGAGAACAGTTCTTAATAGTATAAAGGTATGTATTTCAGATTTAAAAGATGGTCTAAAGTATCTTATAAAATCAAAAATCGTTTTTATGATTAGTATAATTGCTTGTATCATCAATATGGCGCTTGTGCCTATCAATTCCTTTCAAGCACCATATATAAGTGGTACATTAAATGCCCCTGCCTATGTCTTATCTATGATGTCGATGGGAATGAGCATTGGGATTGCAGTTGGGGCATTCTTATATCCTTACATTCATAAACTTATTAGCAATCGTATGATATTATTGGGAGGGGGTGTTGCGATTGGAATTTATTATGTAGGACTTTCAGGGATTGCGTTGATGGATAGTTTGATTTTAGTAATGTCTTCGATTGTTATACTTAATTTAATCTTCGGAGTTTTTGTAGGTGCGATGATTGCGATGAATGGTGTTGTCTTTATGGAATATGTGGAAAAGGCATATCTTGCGAGAGTTAGTGCTATCTATGGAGCACTGGCAATGTTAGGAATGCCAATACTCTCTTTCATTATGAGTGGAATAAGTAACTATGTGGATGTATCTACAATATTTACGATATTCGGTATATTTACAATTCTAATCTTTATTGGTATGATGTTCGTGAAGTCTATTAAAGACATATAGTGAGGTAAGTATAATGACAGAGTATAGTATGCAAACTCAAATCATATATGAGTGTGTTAGTTATATAGAGCGTTTTTTAAATAATGCTGAAGAATATAATGGGCTTGAACGCTTTTGTGTCAATGATCAAGAAAAAAAGATAATCCAACATTTACGAGAAGTTTGTAAGTGTATAGGAGAAGCATTCATGAAGAAATACGCAGATCAAGTATTTTTATTTACGTATATCAATTCAGAAAAATGTATATCTCCAGTAAAGGCACTCTTATTCGGTCAGCTGGATTTTTTAGGGACGGACTATAAGAAACAACTACAAGATTTGGAAGCATACTATTTAGCATCACCACAACGTGTATTAGATGAATTTATTGAATGTGAAAAAGGTCAACCTGTTGAAGAAAATATGGATATGTCTCAATATATGCAGGCAATGAATGAATTGTTGATAAGTGATGAAATAAAATGGAAATTATATTCCTTGCAAAATGAAATACCTCAAATCTTTAAGCTTTTAAAAGATATGGTAGAATCAAGTGTTTCGATCCTTGAAGAACAGCAGGAGCTTTATGACGGATTTTTAAGTTTGTATAAAGAAGAAATCGAGCAAAATAGTGAAAAAGGGCTCTTTGAATCATTGACGCAGGCGATTGGTTACTATACCAATGATGAAAACATCTATATGATTCCTTCGATAGCTGCCTGTAAAACAATCAGTTTTGTGGATCAAGAAAAAGGAAAAGAATGTGTATTGTATGGAATAGGAACCTATCGTAGAATTTGTGCTGATGCAAATATTAGTGATGAAGACATTTGTAGTACGTTGAAGCTAATCAGTGATAAAAGCAAGTTTGATATTTTACGTTTTATTGCACAAGATAAAGCTTATGGAGCACAGATTGCACAAGAGTTAAAACTATCAACTCCAACGATTTCGTATCATATGCAAGCACTCTTATGTGCACAACTTGTAACTTATGAAAAAAGCAATAACAAACTCTATTATGATTTAAATAGGGATTATCTAAGGACTTTCTTACAACAAGTAAAGGAACGTTTATTAAATGAATAAGCACAAGAAATCCATATTTATCTTGTGTTCTTCATAAGAATTCTATATAATACTGTTAAAGGTTAAGATAGGAAGAGTATTTCTAAAACATTGCGTAGAGAGTGGACATTTGGTGAAAGTCCAACATTGGGATAGAGAGAACATGGACCTAGAACCGTTTTTCTGAATAATTAAGAAAGAACGTAAATCGGCGTTAACGATTTGAGGTATGCTTGCATACGAATAAAGGTGGTAACGCGAACTTTCGTCCTTTGGCGGAAGTTTTTTTATATCTAATAAGGAGGTAATGATTATGTGTAATGAATGTAAAAAAGGGAAGTATTATATCACAACGGCAATCGCTTATACGTCAGGTAGACCGCATATTGGGAATACATATGAAATTGTTTTGACGGATGCAATTGCAAGATACAAACGTCAACAAGGGTATGATGTGTTCTTTCAAACAGGAACAGATGAACATGGACAAAAAATTGAAGAGAAAGCAAAAGAAGCTGGCATCACACCAAAGGAATTTGTGGATGGTGTCGCAAAAATTGTAAAAGATAACTTCGATATGATGAATACATCGTATGATTATTTTGTACGTACGACAGATGATTATCATGAACTACAAGTTCAAAAAATCTTTAAGAAGCTTTATGAACAAGGAGATATTTATAAGAGTAAATATGAAGGAATGTATTGTACTCCATGTGAATCTTTTTGGACGGAGAGCCAACTTGTGGATGGAAAGTGTCCCGATTGTGGAGGAGAAGTTCATAAGGCAACAGAGGAAGCGTACTTTTTCAACTTACAAAAATATGCAGATAAATTGATTCAACATATTGAAGAACATCCTGAATTTATTCAGCCAGAATCTCGTAAGAATGAAATGATCAATAACTTCTTGAAACCAGGATTACAAGATTTATGTGTTTCTAGAACATCTTTTAAATGGGGAATCCCTGTAGATTTTGATCCTGATCATGTAGTCTATGTTTGGATTGATGCATTAAGCAATTATATTACATCTCTTGGTTTTGATGTGGATGGTAATCATGGAGAGAACTATAAGAAGTTCTGGCCAGCGGATGTGCATATCATAGGAAAAGATATCTTACGCTTTCATACTATCTATTGGCCAATTATGTTAATGGCATTAAATGAACCACTTCCAAAACAAGTATTCGGTCATCCATGGCTATTAGTTGGAGATGGAAAAATGTCAAAATCCAAAGGAAATGCCATTTATGCCGATGAACTTGTAAAATACTTCGGAGTAGATGCTGTTCGTTACTTTGTATTGCATGAAATGCCATTTGCACAAGATGGTACTATTACATGGGATTTATTAGTAGAACGTATCAATTCAGATTTAGCAAATGTTCTTGGTAACTTAGTAAATCGTACAATCTCTATGCAGAATAAATACTTTAATGGAGTTATTTCCAATCCAATGGAAGGTGATTCATTAGATGCAGAATTGATTGAACTTGCGATTGCGACAGTACACAATGTAGAAGAAAAGATGGATGGACTTCACGTTGGAGAAGCTATTGATGAAATCTTCACATTATTAAAACGTTGTAATAAATATATCGATGAAACGACTCCTTGGGCACTTGGAAAAGATGAGGCACAAAAAGATCGTTTAGCAACTGTACTATATAATCTGTTAGAAAGCATTCGTTTTGCGGCAGTCTTGTTGCATAGCTTCATGCCAGAAACATCAGAGAAGATTCTAGAACAATTAAGTACTTCTAGAGATAGCGTGGATTCTTTAAAAGAGTTTGGACAATTAGAATGTGGTCATACCGTTGAGGCAAAACCAAGTATTCTATTTGCTCGCATTGATCCAAAAGAATTTATGGACACATTAGAAGCTGATCATAAACAAGCTGAAACTAGTGCGAAACCTGAAAAGAAGGCACCTAGCAAAGAGGAAATCACAATCGAAGACTTTACAAAAGTAGAGTTGAAAGTTGGGACAATCTTATCCGCAGAAAAGCATCCTAAAGCAGATCGCTTGTTAGTGGAAAAGATTGATCTAGGTGATGAAGTTCGTCAGATTGTAAGTGGAATTGCAGGAACTTTTACAGCAGATGAAGTTATTGGTAAGAAAGTAATCGTTGTCACAAACTTGAAACCAGTTAATTTACGTGGGGTAGAGAGTCAAGGAATGATTCTTTGCGCGAGTACAAAAGAAGACTTGGATATTGTTACGATCTTAAAAGATCTTCCTAATGGAACAAAAGTTAGTTAAGTAAAAATGCAGAATTTTCTGCATTTTTTCATTATCTGTTGACATGGCCCTTACGTAAGGTGCTAAACTTTTTTTTAAGAGGTGAGGATAGGATGTATACAATCAAAGATGCACAAAAAATATGTAATATAAGTAGAAAAGCAATACGGTATTATATCCAAGAGGGTTTGATTCAAGTGAGTTCATCTAGTAAAGGATATGTGTTTGATCAAGATACCTTGCAAACTCTTCGATGTATTCATATATATAGAGAATACGGCATGGATGTACAAACAATCAAACAATTATTAAAAGAAGACGACAAGGATGTAGTAGTTCATTTGTTAGAATACACATATCAACAAGTGCATGAAACCAAAAAGAAGAAAGAAGAAAACCTAGTCTTAATAGCACAAGCATTAGATAAATTGACTCTTCCTGAAAATCACATTTCATCGTTTGAAGATATAGGGTTACTTAATGATCCCAATATTGTGGTAGAAACTGTAATGCTTCCATTTCGTCGATTTGGTTCCTATTATCGTCTAGAAGATATTGCATTTACAAGACGAGAATCAAAATGGCTCCATATATTCCTTCGTTTGAATATTCTTTTTATCGCAATCATTTTGCTATTTGTCATCATTTTAAGATGGAATGGAGTAGCAGATTTATGAGCGAATTCACAATGAAAGAAATAATGAATAAATATAATATCAGTAAACGCACCCTTTACTATTATGAAGAAGAATCTTTATTACAGGTTTGTAGGAATGAAAAGAACCATCGCATCTTTAATGAAACTGATTGTGCTATGCTACAGAGCATTCTGTTTTTACGAAGTGCAGGATTGACGATTGCCGAAATAAAACAACAACTTGATTCAAAAAATGAAAAATTATTTATTGGAGATACACTCAAACGCAAGAAAGCAGAAATCAAACAAGATGTGAAAATGCTTTCAAAACAAATGAAAGAGCTA
>JAVWJF010000125.1:0-7209 GCA_036639195.1 Longicatena sp. | reverse complement strand
TCCTCACACACCATCTGTGCAGGAAGAAATGCTTCTTCAGCCATACCAAAAACAAGGGGACGATTTATTAACCCTAACAGTATATACAACAACGATTGAAAACTTGCACCTACCATTATATTTTTTTCACTACACAATACACCACGCATTGTATAAGCATAATTAGCAAGCGCAATACGCAAAGCTTGCTCCCCTCTTGCAACTCCATATGTGGTTATTTCTTGATGATGATCAAGCACCTCTTTTAAATATTTCTTCCAAAGTGTCACATCAAAAGCATCTTTATCCATACTCTGTGAACGGAAATCATAACGAATAATTTCTTCCTCATACAAATCCACATGTTCCACCACCTCTTTTCTTAGCTTTACATGTTCTTCATCTACATCCACAAAGTATCCTTTTTGAGCAATGGAGCGAATCAATCCATTCATCTCCAATACCCCATATGCTTTTTCTACACAGGTTTTAGATACCTTAAACATAGTTACAGCTTGACGAATACTTGGGAGTTGATCACCTTGTTTCAAATACCCTTCAAGAATATCCTCTTCTAGTTTTCTACATACTTGTTCATACAATTTTATTCCACGTTGTTTTTCAAAGTTCATTGCTTTTACTTTCATCTGTATCACCCCTTTAAGTATATCATAACTGTCCCCTGTTTTTTTATTATTTCTGTACATTTTTATATATACAGTCTTCTGTTATACTAAAGCTACCATTTTTTGGTAAAGGGAGGAAGCTTATGAAAACAACTACTTTTTCTACTAAGGAACTTGTCGTTTATGCCTTAGGAATGGCTGTCGTATTTAGTGTCACAATGTATATTAAGATTCCAAATGGAATTGATGGATATTTCAATTTAGGAGATGGTTTCATTTTATTATTTTCTTCTATTCTAGGACCTATTGGTGGTTTCTTTATCGGTGGATTAGGAAGTGCTTTAGCGGATGTTGCAGGAGGATATAGCTATTATTTCTTCTTTACGTTGATTATAAAAGGTTTGGAAGGATTTCTTGTTGGATGGCTTTTTCAAAAGTATGGAAATCGAGTACGCTTTATCGCATATTTGCTTGGTTCCATAATCATGGTGAGTGGATATTTTCTAGCGAAGTGGTACTTGAAGGGAAACTTATGGATTGCGGTAAGTGGCATCGTAGAAAATATCATTCAATCTACCTTTGGATGTGTTATAGCACTTGTCGCACTGCCAGTTGTACAAAAGCATGTAGCGACTTCTAGAATTTATAAACAAGTATTACATGAGGTGACAAAATGAAAAACAATAATATAAAAAGTATCGTCATATCAGCACTAGGAATGGCACTTGTATTTCTAGCAACTTATCTAATTAAAATTCCTAATGGAATACAGGGCTATTTCAATCTTGGAGATGGGTTCATTATGTTATTTGCGTCCATTATAAATCCATGGATGGCATTCTTAATTGGAGGGATAGGTAGTGCACTTGCGGATATAGCGGGAGGGTATGCAATCTATTTCATCCCTACTTTGTTCATCAAAGGATTGGAAGGATTCCTTATTGCTTTTATCTTCCAACGTATAAAAACAAATCTAAAATATATTTCATATGCAATAGGAGCGCTTATCATGGTCAGCGGTTACTTTCTATGTGATTCCTTCATCAATAATAGTTGGGCATTAGGACTAAGTGGAATACCGGCTAATCTATTACAGGGAGGAGTAGGTATCGTAATCGCTCTATTAGCCCTTCCTATTTTAAAACGTAATATTAAAGATATTTAGCAATTTATGTCTATCATAAATTGCTTTTTCTCACCCCCAGTTGTATAATAAATACATATAAAAAAGGGGGCTACCACAATGTTTAACGAAGATATTTGGCAAGATCCTGCCACAAAAGAAACACTTATTTATAGTGAGTCTAAACACGTTTTAAAAAATGAATCAAAAACAATTGCATATACCATCGATGAAAACGATATCGTTGATTTTATAGCGCATGAAGAACGTGATACAACAAATACTACGCCCATTACTAAGAAGTTAAAAAATCCTTTTAGTAATGACAAAAAAACACGAGCATCTTACCTACAATATTTAGAATTATGGCCTGGAGAATATGCTTTAGAAGTCAGTGTCGGTGATGGAGCAAATATTCGCACACTTCCACTGAAATCCGTAAAGTTTGTCGGTATTGACGCAAACAAAGCGAACCTTAGAAAAGCTAGTGAGCTTATGAAAGATAGCGAACAATCGCTTACTTTATGTCATGGTGATGCAGAAGCACTTCCATTTCAAGACGATGTATTCACTTGTGTATTTCACGATGGAAATCATACACCCTTTAAAGATATGAAAAAAGCAATCCAAGAAATGGTACGTGTCACAAGTCCTGAAGGTAAGATTGTGATTATGAGTAAAAACATCGCAGGCGATGGCATCGTAGATGCACTACCAAGTAATGTACGCACCATTGAAACACACGATGTACCAAAAGGAAAATGCTACGTTGTCACTTGTTACAAGAAATAAGAGTTCTTCTACGCCTGTAGAAGAACCCTTTTTTTATCGCTTATGATACAAATAACATGCTTTTTCATGATCATTTATGACACCCACTGCTTGTAGATAAGAATACATGATCACCGTACCAACAAAACGCATCCCCCGATCATATAAATCTTTTGAAATCATATCCGATAATGGAGAATGTGTTACCATTTCTTCCCCACCCAATATTACGTTATGATCTGTAAAATGCCACAAATAATTAGAAAAGCTTCCATACTCTTTTTGTATATCTATAAATATTTGTGCATTTTTAATCGCTGCTTTTATTTTGAGTCCATTTCGAATGATACCAACATTTCCTTTTAGTTCTTGTATTTTATTCTCATCATAAGTCGCCACTTTATGAACATCAAAATTATCAAAGGCTTCTTTGAAATTTTCACGTTTCTTCAAAATGGTAATCCATGATAATCCAGCTTGAAAGGATTCTAACAATAACATCTCAAAAAGTTTATGATCATCATGTACAGGCACTCCCCATTCTTGATCATGATAGTTTATATAAACTTCTTCTACATGTTCTGCCCAACAACATCTCTTCTTTTCCATAAGCACTCCTTTTTTCTTTAGTATAGCATAGCACGTAAAGAAAATGTACTCCTACAAAGTAAGAGTACATAGATTCTTATTTTAAGACAGCTCCTTCATCCGCAGAAGACACAAGTCTTGCGTAACGAGATAGCCAGCCTTCCTTGATTTTCGGCTCAAAATCAGGGAGTTTCGCAATACGTTGAGCAATTTCATCTTCTGAAATCAATACATTAATAGTACCTGCATTGATGTCAATTTCAATTTGCTCACCTTCTTGAATGACTGCGATAGGTCCTTTTGCGGCAGCTTCTGGAGAAACATGTCCAATACTAGCACCACGTGAAGCCCCAGAAAAACGTCCATCGGTTATTAAAGCAACATCCTTATCAAGTTCCATACCTGCAAGTGCAGATGTAGGATTTAACATTTCACGCATACCAGGACCACCTTTAGGCCCTTCATAGCGAATAACAACGACATCACCTTTTACGATGTTTCCAGCATAAATGGCTTCAATAGCAGCCTCTTCGCTATCGTATACGCGTGCAGGTCCAGTATGTTTCATCATTTCTGGAGCAACTGCAGAACGTTTCACCACACAGCCTTTAGGTGCGATATTTCCATATAATACAGCAATCCCACCATTTGCACTGTTTGGTTGATCAATATCTTTAATAATCGTATGGTTACTGTTCATTACATTCGCAATGTTCTCTTTCACCGTTTTACCAGTCACTGTCATTAAGGAATCATCAATCAATGCTTTTTTGGAAAGTTCTTTTAAGACTGCTTGAACGCCTCCAGCATTGTATAAATCCACAATATGATCAGGACCTGCAGGAGCAAGTTTACATAAATTTGGAGTCTTCATAGAAATTTCATTGATGACATCCAAATCCACATTCACGCCTGCTTCTTTTGCGATAGCAAGTAAATGCAATACGGTATTAGAAGAACATCCAAGTGCCATATCCGCAGCCAATCCATTACGTAATGATTTCTCATTTACGATATCTCTTGGGCGTATATTTCGCTCTAGCATCTCCATAACTTGCATACCAGCTTTTTTTGCCATTTGTAGACGTAGAGCATATACTGCAGGTACGCTTCCATTTCCTGGTAATGCAATTCCTAATGCTTCACATAAACAGTTCATAGAATTTGCGGTAAACATACCAGAACAAGATCCACATCCAGGACATGCATTTTGTTCAATTTCTGTAAGTCTATCTTCGTTGATAAGACCCGCTTTTTTCGCACCAACTGCTTCAAACATCGTAGATAAACTCATCGCTTTTCCTGCATCGTTTCCAGGCAGCATTGCTCCTCCAGACATGACGACTGTTGGAACATTCACACGCAATGCACCCATTAACATACCAGGTACAATCTTATCGCAGTTTGGTACTAATACCAAACCATCGAAGCCATGTGCTCTTGCCATAGTCTCCACACTGTCCGCAATCAACTCTCTACTAGCTAGAGAATATTTCATACCAATGTGTCCCATCGCAATTCCATCACATACACCGATGCTAGGCACCATGATTGGAGTACCTCCAGCCATACGAATACCAGCTTTCACTGCTTCTGTAATCTTATCAAGATGCATATGTCCAGGCACGATTTCAGAGTATGCACTTACAACTCCAATCAAAGGTCTTTCTAATTCTTCCTTGGTGAAACCAAGGGCATAAAACAAGGAACGTTGCGGAGCGCAAGCATCTCCTTTTATCACTGAATCACTTGGTCTTCCCATAGTTATCACTTCCTATTTTTTTAACCAGCTCATCATTTTACGTAATTGAGCTCCTACTACTTCAGATGGATGTTCTGCATGTACTCTACGCATTCCTAAGAAGTGAGAGCGTCCAGCTGCTTTGTTTTCTGTAATCCAGTTTCCAGCAAATGTACCATCTTGAATTTCGGTTAATACTTTTTTCATTTCTTTACGTGTTTCTTCTGTAATTAAACGTTTTCCAGTAACGTAATCTCCGTATTCTGCAGTATCTGAGATAGAATAACGCATCATTGCGAATCCACCACTATTGATTAAGTCTACGATTAATTTCATTTCATGGATACATTCAAAGTATGCCATCTCTGGTTCATAACCTGCTTCTACAAGGGTATCAAAACCTGCTTGCATAAGTTCACAGACACCACCACATAAGACAGCTTGTTCACCGAATAAGTCAGTTTCTGTTTCTGCACGGAATGTTGTTTCAATGATTCCTGCACGACCTGCCCCAATACCACAAGCATACGCTAATGCATATTCATGAGCTTTTCCACTTTCATCTTGATGAATCGCGATCAAAGATGGAACTCCTCTACCTTCTAAGTATTGAGAACGTACCGTATGCCCAGGTCCTTTAGGTGCACACATGGTAACATCTACACCTTTAGGCGCAACGATTTGATTGAAGTGAATCGCAAACCCATGTGCAAACATCAACATATTTCCTGGTTCTAAGTTAGGCTCAATGTCATTCTTGTAGATATCTGGTTGATCTTGATCAGGTGCCAAAATCATAATCACATCTCCTGCTTTAGCGGCAGCGGCCGTATCCATAACAGTAAGTCCTGCTTCTTCTGCTTTTGTGCGACTCTTTGATCCTGGACGTAAACCAACTACTACGTTTACTCCACTGTCTTTCAAGTTTTCTGCATGTGCATGTCCTTGACTACCGAAACCGATAATCGCAACTGTTTTCCCTTTTAATAAATCCAAATTACAATCCGTATCATAATAAACTTTAACCATGTTCTTGTCCTCCTATTTGGTTATATACTTTTATCATCAAACGTATATTTACGTTTAATATATAGTTCCACTGGTAAGCTGTAATGCAGCTCCACCTGTTCTACTGACTTCCTGTATATGGAATTCACGTAGCTCCTCAATGACGTAATCAATCGTCGCAGGAGTATCTGTAAATTCTACAATATAACAGTTGTCTTCAATAATCTGTGTACGTCCTTTGAAGTCATCGATAACTTTTTCAAACATTGAAATTTGTTCTTCATTTGGTTTTACTTTCACCAACACAACTTCTCGTACAAATAATTTTTCATCAGGAATTTCTTCCACAACTTTTACATCTTCTAATTTCGCTAATTGTAGCTTAATCTGATTGATAATATTTTCTTCTCCACCTGTCGTAATGGTAATACGAGAAAATTTTGGATTCTCTGTAACACCTACGGCTAAGGTATCGATGTTGTATCCTCTTTGTGAAAACAGATTGGTAACTCTGGTAAGGACACCAAAGTGGTTGGATACTAATAATGAAATAACTGCACTTTTCATAACCTTACCTCCTAATTTCCATAAAGGATGATATCTTTTCCACTTTTTCCTGGTGGAATAATTGGGAATACACAATCATCTTTATCAATCCAACAATCAATAATGACTGGTGTTTTTGATTGTAAAGCTTCTTTCATAACAGGTTCAATATCACTATGTGTTTTAATACGCATTCCTTTTGCACCAAATGCTTCCGCAAGTTTTACATAATCGGTTTTACGATTGATATTGGTTTGTGAATAGCGATGATCATAGAACAATGTTTGCCATTGTCTTACCATTCCTAATACTGCATTATTAAATAATAATACAATGATAGGAAGTTCTTCACTCACTGCTGTTGCCATCTCATTCATATTCATATGGAAACTTCCATCTCCACTGACTAGGATGACTGGTCGATCTGGGTTCGCTAGTTTAGTACCAATTGCAGCTCCCATACCAAATCCCATCGTACCTAATCCACAAGAACTAACGAAGCTTCTTGGTTTCGAGAACTGATAATATTGTGCCATAATCATTTGATGTTGTCCAACATCGGTAACGATTATCGCATCCTCTCCAACAATTTGATGAAGTGATAATGCCAAATCACGAGGATCAACACTAGTTCCTGGATCTACAGGTTTAGGAAGATCTTTTTTTGATTTTACTTCTTTCAACTTGCTTGTCCATTCACTATGTTTACTCTCAGGCATACGTTGCATCATTTTCTTTAAGATATATTTGGCATCTCCAACAATACTAATATCACTCGCAACATTCTTACTGATTTCACTCGCATCGATATCGAAGTGAATGATGTT
>JAVWJF010000124.1:0-7398 GCA_036639195.1 Longicatena sp. | reverse complement strand
ATACGATCTTCTAGTTGATTGAGTTTTGCATTCTCTAATCCTTGATCTAATGCGGTTTGAGATACATCAACCGCTACGACTTTACTAGCCTTGCCAAAGGCTGCATTTAACGCAAATCCTCCCGTATGACTAAAACAATCCAACACACGTTTCCCATGTGCCATATTTCTCAATAACACACGATTTGCCTTTTGATCTAAGAAATATCCTGTCTTTTGACCATTCTCTACATCCACATGCAAATACAGCCCATTTTCTTGAATAATGGTTTTCGTTGGTAACTCCATTCCTCTCCAATATCCCTTTTCCATAGGTAGTCCTTCTTTTTCACGTACCTTGATATCATTTCTTTCATAGATTCCTTTTACATCTTGTCCATCATTCTGTAAAACCTCTAATAAAATTTCATAAATCATATCTTTGATTTTATCCAAACCATAAGAACTGATTTGACTCACTAATATATCGTTGTATCGATCAACCGTCAAACCAGGTAATAGATCTGCTTCTCCAAAGATCAATCTACAATTTGTAATATTATTTACTTCTAATGTTTTACGAAAGTCATATGCAAATTGAATTCTCTTCTTAAAAAAATCACGGTCAATCAATTCTTCTTGATCCTTAGAAAGAATACGTACAGTGATATGACTTTCCCTAGAAAGAAACCCAGTTCCCATATATTCCTTACGAGTTGTCATAATATCTACAGGTGCACCATTTTCGATGTTGTCATCCACCTCCTGTGCATTGTTTTTATACATCCACATTTGCCCCTTACGAAGCCATGTTTCTCCTTCTTCACTAATTGTTATTTTAGGATAATTTCTATTCATCTCATACCTCACTTATGTTCGTACCCATTATAGCTTAAATTTAATTGTTTTTCCAATAGAAGTGTACGAACCCTAAAAGAAAAGCCCTTTACAAACTATTTTTGTACAGGGCTATCGCTTTTCTTTGAGAAAACAGAACAATTTCTTCCATTTGATTTCGCTTCATATAATGCTTCATCTGCATACTGTATTGCATGTTCTATCGTTTCAATTCGATTCAAAGAACCATACCAACCACCAATACTAACGGTTACATATTGCAATTCTACATCGCTACGAGCAAGTTGTTTTTCTTTGATGGCTTCAAATACTTTCTGCGCAATCGCTTTAGGATCAAATGCACCCTGACAAATCTTTGTTACTAGGAATTCTTCCCCTCCATAACGAATAGCAGAAGCCCCATAACTTTGACACACAGCAGAAAGCGTTGACGCAATAATCTTAAGACATTCATCTCCTTGTAAATGCCCATATAAATCGTTATATTGTTTAAAGAAATCAATATCTACCATTAAGAACATTCCATGATACTCTTCCTTTTTACACTCTTCAAACAAAGGATACAATTGATTTGTTAAATAATGACGATTATACAAACAAGTCAATTGATCTTCTTGAACCAATCCTAACAAAAGATTGTTCTTATCTTCAATTTCTTCATATTGTTTATGAATAAGTTCTCGATCACAAAACTCTGTAACCGTACTTTTATAATAACGATAAGAAATAAACAAGGAAAGTACAGTGACAAAGATACTGTTGGTTAAGTTACCAAATGCAGTTTCGCTTGCTGCACCCGAGTTCAAGATAATACAGGATAGTACTACCCAAGCTCCACCAAAGATTGCTATGCTTTCAAAAGGATTCAACAATAACATTGCAGCTGTGGTAGGTATTAAATAATAGTAAGAACTTAATCCCTTTCCACCTTCTAATTCTAAGTATGTAATCCCCATAACCCAAATGCATAACATAATCGCATAGGTTCTTCTCAACAAGAAAAACACACGATACTTTCTCTTTCTAACCGTATAACGATAGGATACTAAAGAAATACACGTCACAACGAGCAAAAACACATATAAACTAAAAAAAGCAATATAGCGAGGATTGTGTACAGATAATCGCTTATTAACTAAAAATACGATAATCATAGAGAGCTGTATCAACGCAACTACAATCGAAATATTTCTTTCTGTATGATATACTTTTGTAGGAATATATTGTTTAAATTGTTCCTTCTGTTCTGGCGTCAATTTATAAAATAATTCTCCTATTTTTCTCTTCCATTTCATTCACTTCAACTCCCCATTTATGTCTATAGTATACCGTAAGTAAGGGGTCTTTTACAATGTTTTATTTTTATATTGTCAACAATAAAAGTTTCCTACAAAACAACTTGTATTTGAGGCCCCTATTCATTTGAAATGGATATCCTAATAGCATTGCTTTTTAACACGAATTATAAACATATTTGTGATTATCACCAATGGGAACTCATACGATTGAATAAACTTCACCAAATAAAAATGCGCTCCTATTAGTTGATAAACAAACTATGGAGTGCATTTCATTTTATCACTTTAATCTTTTAAGTAAGACAATACTTTCCACGTGTTGCGTATGTGGGAAGATATCTAAAGGCTGTACTCTTTCTACTTTGTATCTAGAAGATAGCACTGCGATATTTTTACCTAGGGTTGCTGGATTACAAGATACATAAATAATATCTTTGATCTTACTTTTAAGGATACAATCTAACATTGCATCATCTAAACCACTTCTTGGAGGATCGACAACAAGAACATCAATACTACGTTTCTTTGATATATATGTTAATTTATTTGCGGCATCATCACAAAGAAAGGATACATGCTCACATCCATTCAACTTCGCATTTGCATTCGCATTTATTACAGCGTCTTTAATAGTTTCAATTCCTATAATTTCATCTGCTTTGTCCTTTAGATACAAGGAGATGGCACCAATACCACTATAAGCTTCAACGATGAGTCCTTTATGCCCCTCTACCATGGAAGCGATCGTACGATATAATTGTACCGCTTGTAAGCTGTTTAGCTGGAAGAAAGAGCGTGGAGATACTTGTAGATGTAAACCATCCAGTTCTAAAGGTAATAGTCTTTCTCCTGCCAAAAAGATCATTTTAGGACCGAACACCTCTGGTGATTTTTTTATGGTATGGATGCTTTGCCATAGGCTACACATTCCCTTAATACGCATAATTTGATCGATTGCACGAGTATCTATGTCATCATTTCCAGTCACAAGTGTACATTGATATTTTCCATCGAACCCACGTATTACAACTGAGCGAATTCCCTTTTTCTCATGGAATTCGTAAGGTTCTATTCCATATTCCATAAGAATATCCATAACATCTCTACGTGTACGTTCCAATCCTGATTCATGTACCCAACATTTTTTTATCTCAATAAAATAATTGGAATTTGGCATATATAAACCACTAGATATTTCCCCGTAATCATTTAATGCACATGGCATTTTAAATTGATTACGGTATTCAAATACTTGTTCACTCGCAAGAACTTTCCCAATTCTTCTAGGATCTACTTGCGCATATTTAATCAAAGATTGTTTCAGTATTTCTCGCTTATATTGTAATTGTGCTGGATATTTAGCGATCATCAAAGGACATCCACCACATGCATGTTGAATCTTACATTTTGGTTCAATACGATCCTTGCTCTTCTTTACTATATAATTTACTTCTGCCGTTGCATAACGACTTTGACGTTCTATAATACGTACGTCTACTTCTTCATCCATTAAAGCACCTGGTATAAATACAGGAGTTCGATCAAGATATCCTATTCCTTCTCCATTAATTCCTGTTTTCTTTATTGTTAATTTCATAAACAACCTCACTTTTCGTACATTTTTACTACTTCCTAGTATATCATACAGGATATGAAATAGATAGCAAGCATAGTTTTATAAAAATAGAGATATTCCTAAGAATACCTCTACATCGTCTTATTTTTTATTATCTTTTACTTTTTTGTTTTGCATCATACTACCATAACACAAAAACAAAGCACCAATTGCCATCATAATGACCTCTTGTGTAAATAAGTACCCTATAAAAAACATGGCTCCTACGATATATAATACAATCGTAATAATTTCTAATTTATTCTTACGCATACGATTTCCTCATCTCATTCTTTTATTCTTCTATATAGTAACGTACTTTATCACTTTTGTGAAGACCAATGTTTGATGGATTTTACTTAAAGAAGCGTGCTTTTATAGAATCTGTTAGTTTTTGACAATACATAAAGAATCTTTCATTTTTAAGTGGTAATTTCGATTCGTTTTGGTATTCATCTTCAAATACAATGTTTAAACAAAACCCTAAGTATACAATACATGAGATTAAGTAAATGGCCAATAATAAGGTTACTAACGCTGCTAAGGGTCCATAGATATCATTATAAGAAGTAAAGGTTTGTACAATGTTTACGAATAGGGCAGCCAATGCCATGATACAAATCGTTGAAAACATACCACCTATCATACCAAATCCCCAGTTGCGTTTACGAAAGCTAAGGGTACGGTACAATCCAGTAAAAAATAAAAGCATAAAACTTGCGGATATCACGGGTAGAAACTTGGAAAAGCGAGTTGCGAGAAACACACCAACAATTAAAAAGGCGGTGGATAGAATAAACAACATAATGGATTTCACACGGATGGACCATTTCGGTACATCTACTTCCTCATGGGATGCGCTGATTAAGAGGAATGAGAATATACTACGAGAAGCTAGATAGAATGAAACACTGACAGTTACAATAAAGGAAACAATACTATAATCTTTATCGGAAAAGAACACAAAGATTTTATCCAATGTAGTGACACTGGTATCTGGTAAGAAGTTCACAACAAAATTCAAGATAATTTCGATTGGTAAATAAGCATATCGAAAAAGCATCGCAAACAACAACAAAGAGGGGGCGAGTGCCAACATCAAAGAAAACGATAACGAGTATCGAAAAAGACTTCCCTCAAAGGATGTAAATTCTTGATATATGTTCTTTAATTTATCCATAAAATCACCCATTCATAAGCTTTATTCACTGTTACGTATATAGTTTACCACCTTTTTGCAATCTTCACCAAGAATAAAGTAATAATATTTTCCAATTCTTCCCTGTTTGTATTGAGATAATTTCTTTGTTGTATCTTGTACATAATTTGCATAGGTTGAGGATAGTTTTTGTAGGCGATATTGAATCGAATCTTTGATCATAGAATCATATTGTTGATCTGCTTTAAAGAAAGCTATCTCAACAAACTGCGCTTCTATTAAGGAGCTTTTAATTAAACAATCTTCTATTTTGGTCATATCCATATGATATTCTTGTTCCACTTTGTGTTTACTCCAAGCTTCTTCATTGAAAAGTCCCATTCTCCAATTATTTTTTTCTATTTGTTCTTCTATTCTTTCACTAAAACTTTCCATATCTAAGGTTCCCTCTTTGATAGAACCAAATGATGATTGACATCCACACAAAAAAAGACAAATACACATACACCATAGGATTTTCTTCATAACAAACCCTCCTTTCATCACTATATGAAAGTATAAGGAGAGTCATGCCTTAAAAATTCCAGAAAAAAAGCTGATAGTTCAGCTTAATCGTTTTGTGCCCATTCAGGAACTTCATTCCCTCTTCTTAGTAATACTGCTTTTTGGAATTCGGTCTGATTTAAGAATTCAAGAATATCGTTTTCTTCTTCTTCACTGCATCCAATCACTAATTTTACTTCACAATCTTTCTTTAAAATATCTGCACTTACTACAATCGATTGTACTAATGTAGATTTTTCACTACCTCTGAACACATCAATTGGAGATTGATCAGATCCTGTTGTATCGTTTAGATATCCATAGTCCACTGGGTATACAAGGTTACTGTATTTGTAGTGACTTGAATTTCTAGGACGATCTACCACCAATTTTGATGATAAAAACAGGGTATCTAGCTTCTGCCAGAAAAAAGCATTATTTTCGAATGAATTCATATTTGTTCCTCCTTTAGAATTTTACTATTACATGTTCTCTGCCAATGTCTTGTATGCATTTGCATCCAGCCATTGCCATTGCTTCCTTTAGTTCTAACTGTATTTTTTCCATATATGTCTTGATGCCATCACTTCCATCCCCAATCACAGCTTGTGATACAGGACGTCCAATCAATACACCATCGGCACCTAAGGCCAAAGCTTTAAATACATCATTTCCTGTACGAAATCCTCCATCAACAAACACTTTCATGCGTCCATTCACAGCTTGTACGATTTCTTCCAAGACTTCAATACCCGATAAGCAATCATCTAGTACACGTCCTCCATGATTAGAGACAATGATACCATCAACGCCTGCTTCTAGTGCTTTCATTGCACCTTTTACACTCAGGATACCTTTTAAAATAACTGGTACACTAGACATACGTTTTAATTCTTTTAACTCTTCTACATTTTTAAATCCAACTGGAGTAGCACTGTCTCTAAGGTTAATCAAGCCACTCGCATCTATATCAGAAGCGATGGCAAGTGCATTTCCTTCAGCCGCAAGATCGATTCGCCATTTCATACCATCACCACTCCAAGGTTTGATCGTAGGAATGCCATATCCTTGATTCTCTTTCACAATTTTCATTGGACCACAAAATAATTCATCGTCCTTACCATCTCCTGTAAATGCCAACGTACCAGCTTGTAAACAACCTTCTACAAGTTGTTTCGTATACGTTAAATCATCAAGGTCAGCTCCATAATTCTGCTTGATGCCACTGATTGGTGCCCCATACACAGGAAGTGAAACAGAATGACCAAAAAAATCTGCAGTTGTGGTAATCTCTGTATTATCACTGATTGTATCCATTGTAATAAAGATATTCTTTAACATATCCACATTTCGAACAAATGCGCTCCCACTCCCTTTACCACCAGGTCCAGGAGTTTCCCCTCGACATGCGGCGCCATTACAAACAGGACAGCATCTGCACTTTTCACAGCGCTGTTTTGCGCTCGCATACACCTCTTGCCAATTCTTCATTCTTACACATCACTTTCTAAAATAGCTATGTTAAAAACATACTTACCCATATATTATACTGTTTATGAAACAATTTATCAACACCTTAATTTATTTTCATAATATCTTTCATTTTTAATCATCATTTTGATACATGTATGTTTCATTTGTATAAAATAAGAGAATAAATGAGGTTCATCTATTCTCTTACTTCGTTCTTTAATTTGGTATACTCTTAGACATTTTCTTCTATAAAATTCCAGAATTCATCAGGATTTTCACCATCATATCCTTCAGACTCCTTTTTCTCTTTTCCATTTTCAATAATGTAAATATGAGGAATCTTAGATGGGTTTGTGAGATGCTTCTCTAGCATATCGATATCACTATACAGTGTAGTCGTATCTTCTGATTTTAGTTCTACACGATAAAACGATACCCCTTGATCTGCAACATTTTTCTTTAATTCTTCTTTCA